>JAEWLO010000138.1 GCA_023457475.1 Pseudomonadota bacterium
GGGTCGGGGTGGGTTTGCGAAGGTGTGAGCCGCATGGATGCGGCGACCAAGCCCCCATGGATGGGTTTACGGCGTCCTTCGCAAACCCGCACCGTCCCGCCAAAGCCAGCAGACCGTTGCGCACCGGCTTTCCGCACAAATCCAACCGCAGCCGGGCAGAGCCCGGCGCTACGGAAACAGTGCAATCAAGCAATCAGCGCCGATCCGCCATGAGGTTGTCGAAGGTTTCGGTGTAGCCCTTGAACTCGGGGATGCGGGTGGTCAGGTCGGCCGGGATCGGCTGCATGCCCGGGGGCACGGTGATTTTCACCGCGCGCATCGCCGGGTCATGCGGGGCGTCCACCAGCGTGTTCTGGCGCAGCACCTGCAGCTGGCCGAACATGGTCTGCAGCAGTGCCTGCTGGCCGGCATCCAGCGGAATCTCGATCTCGTCCACCTTCATGTGCCCGTTCGGCAGCACGATGATGTTCGGGGCCGGGGCGCGGCGTACCGTCACCATGCCGTCGCTGACCGTGATCTTCGGCTTGCTGCGCTCGGCGCGGTGGTTGCGGTATTCCTGGTCGCAGCCGGTCGCGACGACGCAGAACAGGGCAAACAGCAGCAGGCACAGCTTTTTCATGACGGCCGGAAAGCAAAGAGGGGAGGGCCATTGTAGTCCTCCCCTCCCGGTCCAACACCTGGCTGCGACCGATCGTCGCAGCGGGCTCAGACGTGGCAGTCGTCGATGTCGCTCTGGTCCATTGTCGCGTAGGGCTTGAACGCCGGCAGGATCGCCGCCAGCGCCTGCTGCTTGGCCATCATCTCCGGCAGCAGGGTGCACAGCCGCTTGGCCTGCTCCTCGATCTTGGCCGCCTCCGCATTCACGTTTTTCTCGATGTCGTCCGTGTTGCCCGAGAACACCCCGCGCAGTGCCTCGCCGGCGGCCTTCGCGCCCAGCTGGGCACCCGCCACGCCGATGTCCATGCCCGCCAAGGCGATCTGTTCAACCTGCTTGCGGTAGTCCAGCAGAAGCGCCCGCTGCTGCGCGTCGATGGCAACCGGCGTGCCGTTGATCAGCAGATCACCCTTCGGCGTGATCTCCGCTTTGTTGTCCTTCTCGTCGGAAATGTTGATGTTGCCGTGGGCCATTTTTGCCTTCAGCTTCTCGGCCATCTTTGAACGCGTCTTTTCGGTCCCGTGGACAATTCCCTTTTCGATCGCATCCGCATCCACCACCGGCTTGCCGCTGGATTGATCGGTTTCATGATTGCCGCAGGCGGCCAAGGGAAGGCACAGGAGGAGCGCGGGCAACAGCAGTCGGATGTTCATGACGGTGATCCTGGTAGAGCGGGGCTCTGCCCCGCTGTGGTGTCCGTTTGGCGAGGCAAAGCCCCGCTGTGTTGTCCGTGCAGCGGGGCAGAGCCTCGCTGCGTTGTCCGTGCAGCGGGGCAGAGCCCCGCTCTACCTGCGCGGCAGCTCGACGCGGCCGCGCACGTTGCTGTGGGTGACATCGCCGCTGCCGCTGCTGCGCACGATCAGATTGCCGCCGATGTCGCGTACCGTTACGTCGCCCGAGCCATGACGCTCGACCGTGACGCTGCCACCGGCCTGACGGACCTCGAAGTCGCCGGAGCCGATCGTGGACAGGGTCACGCTGCCCTTGACCTGGCGCAGGTCGATGTCGCCCGAGCCGACCGTTCCCAGCGTGACATCGCCCGCCACGCCGTCCAGCTGCACATCGCCCGACCCCACGTTGCCGATTTTCGCGGCACCGCGCAGGTCGGTGGCGGTGAAATCGCCCGAGCCGAGCTGCAGCAGGTTCAATGAACCGGCTCCATGCAGCTCCACATCGCCCGAGCCGATCGAGGCGGTGACCGGACCCTTGATGTCGCGCAGCTTGACGTCGCCGGAGCCGACATCCGCGCTCAGCGAATGCGCGCCGGTCACGCTGGCGTCGCCGGAACCCACGTTCAGCTGTACCAGGACGTTGTCCGGCACCGTGCCACGCAGGTCCAGGTACGCGTACTGGTTGCCGCTCATGATCGAGCCCAGCCCCTGGTTGAGGCGCTCAAGGCGCACCACCAGTTTGTTGCCTTCCCTGCGCTGGGTGACCGCAAGGTCCTTGAGCAGGTCGGCCCGCGACGCGCAGGCGCGCCCGCTCAGCTCGGACGGTCCCGGGCCGGCCTGCAGCACCAGATCGTGCTGGGCGATCTGGAACATCACGGTTCTGACACCGGCCACATCCAGTTTCAACGTCCGCGGCTCGCTGTGCGCGCACTGCGGTTCGTCGGCCAACGCGGCAAGGGGCAACAACAGCAGGGTAGCGACAGCGAACGTGCGGATCATGGGCAGGTTCCTCGAAGCAGGGTGGGGAGTCAGATATCGCTGGCGCAACGACGCAGGCGGATGGCGATGAGGATGAAGACGACCCCGAAGGCCGCGCCGATCCACATTTCCGGCAGCTGCAGCGCGGCCAGCTGGTTGGTCGGCGACAGAACGGTCACCAGGCTGTCGCGGTCGCCGATCACGGCGCGCAGCTCGTCCATGCGGTACAGCACATCGCTGCCGGGCAGCGTTCCCAGCAACAGGCGTCCCACGACGTGTTGCCAGAACCAGCCGGTGGTCAGGTCAAACAGCTGCATCACTTTGGTGGTGCTGACGATGATTCCGGCAAAGATCGGCAGCATCACGCCCCACAGGAACGGCTTGCTCTTCGCCCATGCAGACCACATCAGCAGCCAGCCGACGGTCGGCAGGGCCCACACGGCGTACACCGGCAGCCAGGACACGTGGCTGGCAACCAGCGACAGCGGACTGGCCGGGCCCCAGATCAAGGCCATCGGATTGCCGCCATGGGCCAGGGCCACGCACGACAGGATGAGGGCGAAACCGAACATCGTCACGATCGACGCCAGCACGGCGATCACCGGGGCGACCACCAGCGCGCTTACTACCTTGGACAGCACGGTATGGGTGTTCGACAAAGGCAGCGACTGCCAGAACAGAATGCTGCGGTCACGCCGATCGTCGTAGAGCGCGCCGAGGCAATAGAAGAACACCACGAAAGCCAGCACCACGAACGGCCACAGCGAGCCCAGCAGCAGCGTGAAGTCGAGGGCGTTGGCCAGGTTCTCCATATCCCTGGCGTCCATCCGCTCGGTCAGCAGCCTGAGATCCAGGCCATTGACGCTGACTGCCGAGTTGTCGATGTGCAGGTGACCGCCTTCGGCGGCGCGACGCAGGCCCCACATGCTGAGGAGAATGCCGATGGTGCTCATCAGCAGCGAGATCGCACCGGCAATCAGCGGAGCCCACAGAAAGCCGCCCCGGTGTTCCCAGTATTCGCGCTTGAGCAGCCAGCCGAAGGTGCTCGCCTTGCTGATGGGGTGGTAGACGGTGTTCATGCGTAGGTTCCCTTCATGATGGCCACGAACAGGTCCGCCAGCCCGGGGCTGCGGACTTCGCCGAGGGGGGTGAGCTGGTCGCGCGGTACGCCGTCGAACAGCATGACGGTCTTGCCGAACGGCAGCTGGCGTTCGTCGATGGGCTGCATAGCTCGGGCGGTGTCGGTGGTTTCGGCCGATACCAGTACCTCGGTGTAACGATCGCCGATGGTCTCCATCTCGGCGGTCAGTACGATGCGGCCGTCGCGGATGAACATGACGTCGGTGAGGATGTGCTCGATCTCTTCCACCTGGTGGGTGGTGACGATGATCGTCTTCTGCTCGTCGAAGTAGTCTTCCAGCAGACGCTGGTAGAACTCCTTGCGATACAGGATGTCCAGGCCAAGGGTAGGCTCGTCCAGCACCAGTACCTTGGCGTCGATGGCCATCACCAGCGCAAGGTGCAGCTGCACGATCATGCCCTTGGACAGTTCCCGCACGCGCTGGCGCGGCTGCAGCTTGGTGGAGGCCAGGAAACGCTCGCAACGCGCGCGGTCGAAGCGTGGGTGCACACCGGCGACGAAGTCGATCGCTTCGCGCACCTTCATCCAGCGCGGCAGCACCGCCACGTCGGCAATGAAACACACGTCGTTCATCAGCGTGTTGCGCTGCACGGCCGGATCCAGGCCGAGCACGCTCAGCTCGCCTTCCACCTTGGTCAGGCCCAGCAGGGCCTTGAGCAGGGTGGTCTTGCCGGCCCCGTTGGGGCCGATCAGGCCGGTGATACGGCCTGGGGCGATGGTGAAGCTGGTGGTGTCAAGCGCCACGGTCTGCTTGTAGGCCTTGCGCAGGCCACGGCCGGTAATCACGGCTTCGGATGCAACGGCATTCATGAGGAAGTCCCTTTGGGCAGAAGTTCGTCGAGGTGCAGGCCCAGGCGCTGGATGCGCTCCAGGACCAGCGGCCATTCTTCATTGAGGAAGCGGTCGCGCTCGCTGCTGCGCAGCTGGGTGGCGGCTTCCTCGGTCATGAACATGCCCAGCCCGCGGCGCTTCTCGACCAGGCCTTCGTCGGCCAGTTCCTGGTAAGCGCGTGAAACGGTGATGGGATTGAGCTGATACTCGGCAGCGACCTGCCGGACCGAGGGCAACGCGTCGCCGGGCTTGATGATGCTGTCGAGCATCATGGCGATGACGCGTTCCTTCAGCTGACGGTAGATCGGAGCGCCATCGCTCCATTGAATTTCGCTCATGGTCAGCTCCGTGGGTTCAGCGACTGTGCGAATGAGAAGTAAGGCATGGACAGGGAGCTGTGCAGCCGGCGGGGAGGCGTGGGGGCGCCGTCGGCGGTCCTTGCCTCGATGACCTCTGCGTCCTGCGGGCCTTCAAACGCACCGGTGGCGGACGAGCCGTCACGGTCACCGGCAGGGATGCTGAACCAGCCGATCAGCAGCAGCGCGGACGCAGCCGTGAGGGCTTTGGCGGAGTGTTGGCGCATGCGGTTCATGAGCTTCCCCTGCATCAGGTGACTGGTGTTGTATGCAACTATAACACCGGCACGCCGGAGTGCAAGTCCTGACGTGACCCAACTGATGGCAGGGGCATGACACAGCCTGAATGGGTTGTTCAAGTGATTGAATGCGAAGGAATTTGCTTCATTTCAGGGCGGTGACGACAGCCATGGTGCATTCAGCGATGTGCAGCCACGGAGCGTGAATATGCCCGGTGATATAGTCCGCGACGTCCGCTGGACGGTCGTTCCAGCCTTTTTTCCGCTTTCTGACCGGAGTAGCCCATGTCGCGTGTCCCGTCCGTTCCGTTCATCGCCCGCGCGCGCCACTGGGGCGCGGTCCTGCTGCTGGGCCTGCTGGCGAGCGGCGGCGTCCAGGCCGCCGGCCTGCTCGACCTCAATTACCGTCCGCTGGCAGGGAAGGGTGAGGTGAACCTGCAGAAGCAATACGGCGGCAAAGTGCTGCTGGTGGTCAATACCGCCAGCAAGTGCGGCTTTACCCCGCAGTACGAAGGCCTGGAGGCGCTGCAGAAGAAATATGCCGGACGCGGCTTCTCGGTGCTTGGCTTCCCGTCCAATGACTTCAAGGGCCAGGAGCCCGGCAACGAAAAGGACATCCAGGAGTTCTGCACGCTTACCTACGGCGTCAAGTTCCCGATGTTCCAGAAGGTGCAGGTGACCGGCGACGACGCCACCCCGCTGTACCAGCGCCTGACCACCGCCACCGGCGTGGCTCCGGGCTGGAACTTCCACAAGTATCTGGTGTCCAGGGAGGGCAAGGTGGTGGCGCAGTTCCCCAGCAAGGTCAAGCCGGACGACGCCGAACTGGTCAAGGCCATCGAACGTGAGCTGTCGGTCACGCCTGCGCATCGCTGAGTTTCGCCACATCGCACACGTGCGTGCGACAATGTTTCTTTTCGCGCCGACGTCGGCGCCCCGTCACTTCCAGGAATGCAGCAATGAAGATGGGAATGCGCGGCGCCGCGGCGTCGGTTCTGATTCTGGCGATGGGCACTTCGGGTGTCGCTCTGTCGCAACAACCGGCTGCCCCCGCAGCCGCCAAGGAGACCGCAACCTTGAATTCCCCCAAGCAGAAGCTCGGCTACGCCATCGGCCTTGATGTCGCCAAGTCGTTCACCCCGATCGCCGATGAGATCGATGTGGCCGCGCTGCGCACTGCCGTGGAGCGTTCGTTCGAAGGCCTGC
>JAEWLO010000139.1 GCA_023457475.1 Pseudomonadota bacterium
CGCCGTTGGCGCGCCCCCTTCAACAAAAGGAGGCTCTCCTCCAGTGAAACCGTGATGCCGGAAAGATGGGCGGGGTAGGGTCGGTCGCCAGACGACCGCCGTGGACGCTTCAACGCCCGGCAACGCATGAAGCCGAAACGCAGAAGGGGCGCAGCCCAAGCTGCGCCCCCTCACGTATTACAGAACCGCGACGACTTACCAGAAGAACTGCAGACGCGCTTCGAGGATGTTCGGATCGTCATTCACGAACCCGCGCGCGCTCGAGCTGTACTTCTTGCTGTCGACCATCACGTAGTTCAGGGCGAACTTGGTGTTGGAGCGCCAGTAGTAGTTCACGCCCACGGTCCAGATGTCCATCTTGCCGCCCAGTACGCCGTCCACGATCGGAGCGCCACCGGCGACCGGGTTGGCACGCAGACCGCCGTCATCCAGATTCATCTTGTCGTAGCGCGCACCCAGCTGCCACATGCCGGTGCCCGGCTCGTTCGGACCGCTGGTGCCCGGGGTGCCACCCTTGTAGCTCCAGGTCTCGCCGGTGACATTCCACACGCCGCTTACATAGAAGCCGTCGCTGGTGTAGTTGTCGCGCGTCATGCGCTTGGCTTCGCTGGTGTAGTACTCGGCCTGGGCCTTGAACGGGCCACCGATATACATGGCTTCAGCACCGATCGTCTTGACGCGGTCGGTGTCGGTCATGTTGCCGCTGTCGACCAGGCGCACAGTGGCCAGGTCGGCGTTCGGACGGGCACGCACGCGCAGGGTATCGGCATCGGTGTCGTAGTCGACGTAGCTCAGGCCGAAGTGCAGGATGTTGCCCTTCTCGTTGATCGGGGCCCAGGTGCCGCGCGCGCCGTAGCCGCTGCCGTGCGCCAGGTTGCGGGGCAGCTCGCGGCCGAAGGCGGCGGCGGTGACCGACCAGTTGTTGTCGCCGAAGCTGTAGGCACCACCGAGGCGGCGGGCCACGGCGTAGGTGTTGGTGACCGCAGCCTTGGAGATGAAGTCGTTGTTCTTGGTGCTCGACAGTTCTTCCAGGCTGTTGGGCTGCTTGAACTGGCCCAGCTGCACGTAATGGTTGGAATTACCCGCCAGCTTGTACTTGACGTTGGTGTCCAGGAACTTGTCGGCCTTGGCGTCGTAACCGACCACCCATTCCACATTGCCCGGGCCCTTGCCCTTGAGCACCAGCTCGGCGCGGCGCAGCTCGAACTCGCTGTCCTTGCCGTTGGCAGCATCGCCGCCGTTGAGATCGGCTACATCGTTGTCGAACCAGTTGCCGTCGGCCTGGACCAGGCCTTCAAACGAGATCTCCGAACCACCGATCACGTCGATGGCCACTTCGGCGTGGGCGGCCGGCACGTACAGCGCGGCGACCACGGCCGCAGTGAGGAGTTGGCGATGCAGTTTCATGGAGAGGAGCCTTGCAGGCAGGTGGGAAGATGCTGCGAAGGCTAGATCGTGAAGATTGCGTAAATGTGACAGTTCCAGACAATACGCAGCCGTGCGCACCCACGCCACGGCTGGGGTTGCCATTGATGCCAGAGGCAGATGACTGCGCGGTGTCGCTCAGATGGCAGTCACCGCCGGGGTTCAGGCCGCCGTCTTCTGCTTGAAGCGGCACAGGTCGCGGATGACGCACTGGGGGCAATCGGGCTTGCGTGCCTTGCACACGTAACGCCCGTGCAGGATCAGCCAGTGGTGCGCATCGAGCAGGAACTCCACCGGGATCACCTTGACCAGCAGGTCTTCCACCGCCCGCACGTCCTTGCCCGGAGCCAGCCCGGTCCGGTTCGCGACGCGGAAGATGTGCGTGTCCACCGCCATCACCGGCTCGCCGAACGCGGTGTTGAGCACCACGTTGGCGGTCTTGCGGCCAACCCCGGGCAGGGCTTCGAGCGCGGCGCGGTCGCGCGGTACTTCTCCGCCGTGCTGCTCGATCAACAGCCGACAGGTCGCGATCACGTTCTTCGCCTTGGCGTTGAACAGTCCGATGGTGGCGATGTACTTCTTGAGACCGTCTTCGCCCAGCGCCAGGATGGCCTGTGGTGTGTTGGCCACCGGGAACAGCTTGCGGGTGGCCTTGTTGACGCCGACGTCGGTCGCCTGCGCCGAGAGCGCCACGGCCACCAGCAGTTCGAACGGCGTGCTGTACTCCAGTTCGGTTTTCGGATGTGGGTTGAGTTCGCGCAGGCGCATGAACATCTCCACCACGTCGGCCTTGGGCATGCGCGCGCTGCGGGGCGCGGGTTTGGCGATTGCAGGCATCAGCTCGGGTTTCCAGCGGCCTTGGCCCGGGCGCGGGCCAGGATGGCGGCCGCGGCCGGGGGCAGGGCCGGCTTCTGTGCAGGGGAGGGGGCGGGCGGCGCACGGCGGGCCTCGCGTTCGGCCGCGCGCCGGGCCAGGCGGACCGTGCGCTGCCGGTACCGCTCCCGGGCGGTCCAGGCGCGCTGCAGCTGGGTCTGCGCGGCCAGCAGCCGTTCGGCCAGGTCCGGGTGGTCGGGCAGGAGAGTCGCGTCGGTGGGCGAAGGCGTATAGTCCATCAGCCCGGCTTCCACCGCCGCGTCCAGGTCGTCGGCCAGGACCCACCGCAACAGCTGAACACGGCGGTCGACCACGCCCGAACTCCCGGAAAACGTTAAAAAAAAGTGATATTGAACTCTTGAAACGCTGGCAGGTCATAGCCTGCGTCGTTAGTGGCGATTCAACGTTGCGGCGGCTATCCTAACCCGTCGCCTCAGGGCGGCCAAATACGTCCTGAGTTACCACCCCTGGAGAACTGTTTGATGAAGTTGCGTGCTATCGCGGTCGCTGTCGCGGCCCTGGCCCTGACGGGCAATGCCTTCGCCCAGGACACCTCGTCCGAAAAGGGCAAGCTTAGCTATTACTTCGGTTATGACTACGGCAACAATCTGGCCGAGCTGACCACGCGTGGCGAACAGCTGGACATCAACTCGGTGGTGAAGGGCCTGCAGGACGCCTACGCCAAGAAGCAGCCGGCCATCACCGCCGAGCAGCTGAAGCCGGCCGTTGAAGCGTTCCAGAAGCGCGAGCAGGGCCGTGCCCAGGCCGCCAAGGCCGAGTACGAAAAGGCCGCTGCCGAGAACAAGACCAAGAGCACCACGTTCCTGGCCGCCAACAAGGCCAAGGCCGGCGTGCAGACGCTGGCGAGCGGCGTGCAGTACCGCGTGATCGAAACCGGCACCGGTGCCAAGCCGACCCAGGCCAGCACCGTGCAGCTGGAAGTGGCCGGTCCGTTCCCGTACGGCAACCGTCCGCAGGAAGCCCGTCCGGCCCAGCAGCTCCCGTCGATCAAGGTCAGCGAAGTTGAAATGAAGGCCATGCGCGAGACCCTGCTGCAGATGCCGGCCGGTTCGAAGTGGGAAGTCACCCTGCCGCCGGAACAGGCCTACGGTGCCGATCCGCGCACCCCGTTCCCGCCGAACGTGGCCGTGCAGTTCGAAATCAAGCTGGTCAGCGTCAAATAACTGCTTGAAAACGAAACGCGCCGATGGAAACGTCGGCGCGTTTTTTGTTGCCTCGATTGCGGGCATTGCGCTGCCGTTCGCGCTAGATTTGTCCGGTGCATCACATGGAAGATTCCCCGCATGTCATTCCTACTCCCTGCGTCGGCGTCTGCGCGTTGGATCGTGCGGGTGTCTGCACGGGCTGCCTGCGCACCGTGGATGAAATCGCCCGGTGGCGTGCGATGAGCCGGCAGGAGCAGCACGGGATCATGGGCGTCACCCTGCCATTGCGTGAGCAGCTGCGCCAATCGCTGCGCGGCTCGCTCGCCGAACACGAACGCCTGCTGCGCGCGCTGCATCCGCTGGATGCACCGCCGGGTGGCGATGGCTGGAACCGCAGCGAGTTGATCGACCTGCTGCCGCCGGGGCCGCCAGTGGAAGCGGCGGTGCTGGCCGGTATCGTGCCGCGTGAGAGCGGGGCACAGGTGATCCTGACCCGGCGGACCGAAACGCTGCGCCAGCATGGCGGGCAGGTCGGTTTTCCGGGCGGGCGCACCGAACCGGATGACCGCGACGCGGTGGCAGCGGCGCTGCGCGAAAGCCAGGAAGAAATAGCCCTGCCGCCGGAACGCGTGCAGGCGCTGGGGTATCTGGATCCGTTCGTGACCATCACCGGTTATCGGGTGATGCCGGTGGTCGCGGTGATCGATCCGGACTTCGTGCCCGTTGCGCAGCCGGATGAAGTCGCCGAGGTCTTCGAAGTGCCGCTGGCCTATCTCATGGACCCGGCCAACCTGCATCAGGTGGAAATCGAACACCGCGGCCGCATCCGCCACGTGCTGGAATACGGCTGGCCGGGTCAGCGCATCTGGGGTGCGACGGCGGCCATCCTTTACAACCTGCGACGCCGACTGGAGCAGCTTGAATGAACCTTTCTTTCGCCTGGACCACGCTCGTGGACGTGCCCACACTGGCCGCTGCCCTTGCCGGTGGCACGCGCGTGCTCGATGCGCGTGCGACGGCCAGCGCACCGCGGGTGCTCGATGCACGTTTCTCGCTGGTCGACCCGCAGTCGGGGGGCCAGGCCTATGCGCAGGGACACCTTCCCGGTGCGGTGCATGCCGACCTCAATCGTGACCTGGCCGACCTGAGCCGGGTCGGCGAAGGGCGGCACCCGTTGCCGGACAGCGACGCCTTCGCCGCGACGCTCGGCCGCTGGGGTATCGGTCCGGACACGCAGGTGGTGGTGTACGACGCGGGCGACGGCAGCATGGCGGCGGCGCGGGCCTGGTGGCTGCTGCGCCTGATCGGGCACACGCGCGTGGCCGTGCTGGATGGTGGTCTGGCGGCCTGGCAGGCCGAAGGTCACGCGCTGAGCACCGAGGTACCCGAGTTCGATGCGCAGCCGCCGTATCCCGGCCGGTTCGATCGACAGCAGATCGCGTCGGTGGAGGAGATCGCCGCGCGGCTCAAGCATGCGCCCGGCTGGCTGCTGGACGCGCGTGCGGGCGAGCGCTTCCGCGGTGAGGCGGAGCCCCTGGACCCGGTGGCCGGTCACGTGCCGGGTGCGGTCAACCGACCGTTCGCGCTGAACGTGCATGAAGGCCGCCTGCGCCCTGTCGAGGACCTGCGTGCGGCCCTGCAGCCGTTGATCGGTACGCACGATCCCGATCAGGTCGTGCGGATGTGCGGCTCGGGCGTCACCGCCTGCCACTTGCTGCTGGCGATGGAAGTGGCCGGCCTGTCCGGTGCCCGTATCTACCCCGGCTCGTGGAGCGGCTGGGTCAGCGATTCCACCCGACCGGTGGCCACAGGCCCGTAGCCAGCCCCCCCTGGGCCGGCCAACGGC
>JAEWLO010000140.1 GCA_023457475.1 Pseudomonadota bacterium
CCCCCCCCCCAAAAAATTATAAAGGTGGGGCGAGGGCATTTCGCGCGCAAAAAAACACGCCCGGGAATCCCGGGCGTTCGTGAGGATCCAACCGAGATGGCAGCTACGCCGCCGCAGCCGCCTTGACCGCGCCGGAGAGGCTGTCCAGGGTGGACTGCATCAGTTCGGCGGTATCGGCTTCCACGGTGACGCGGACCACCGGCTCCCTGCCTGACGGGCGCAGGAACGCGCGCCCGCGGCCCTTGACCGCCTGCTGCGCGTTGGCCAGCGCCGACTGCACGCCTTCGGACTGCACGATGGCCTTGGCCGACACGCCGGCCAGGCGCACGTTGACCGTCTTCTGCGGCACCTTGACGACATCGGACAGTGACGCGCGCAGGGTCCTGCCCTCGCGGCGCAGCACTTCCAGCACCTGCAGCGCGCTGACAATGGCGTCGCCCGTGGTGGCGCGGTCCAGGCACAGCAGATGACCGGACGCTTCACCGCCGAGCACACCGCCGCCTTCCACCAGCGCCTGGTGCACGTAACGGTCGCCCACGTTGCTGCGTACGAACGGCAACCCCAGACGCTCCAGTGCCTGCTCCAGGCCGAAGTTGGTCATCAAGGTGCCCACCACCGGGCCCCGCAGACGGCCGTTCTTCTGCCATGAGGCGGCCAGCACGTACAACAGGTCGTCGCCATCCACCGGGTTGCCCTGGTCGTCGGCCATCAGCACGCGGTCGCCGTCGCCATCGAAAGCGATGCCGAGGTCGGCACCCACCTCGCGGACCTTGGCGGCAAGATTGTCGATGTGCATCGAACCCACACCGTCATTGATGTTCACGCCGTTGGGTTCCGCCCCGATGGCAGTGACCTGTGCGCCCAGTTCGCGGAACAGCAACGGGGCAATGTGATAGGTGGCACCGTGCGCGCAGTCCAGCACGATCTTCAGGCCACGCAGGTCGAACGCACGCGGCACGCTGGCCTTGCAGAACTCGATGTAGCGGCCCACCGCATCGCGCGCGCGCGCGGCCTTGCCCAGACGATCCGATTCAGCCGTCACGAACGCGCTGTCCAGCGCCGCTTCCAGCGCCAGTTCGGTGGCGTCGTCGAGCTTCTCGCCGTCGGCGGAGAAGAACTTGATGCCGTTGTCGTAGTGCGGATTGTGCGATGCGCTGATCACGATCCCGGCGTCCGCGCCGAGGGTGCGGGTCAGGAACGCAACAGCCGGGGTCGGCATCGGGCCGAGCAGCTGCACGTCGGCTCCGGCAGCGACCAGGCCCGCTTCCAGCGCGGCTTCGAACATGTAGCCCGAAATGCGCGTGTCCTTGCCGATCACCACCACCGGGCGATGACCGGGACGGTGAATGTTGCGCTCGGTCAGCACGCGGCCCAGTGCATTGCCCAGGCGCAGCACGAAATCGGCCGAGATGACGCCCTCGCCCACCCGGCCACGAATGCCGTCGGTACCGAAATACCTGCGCGCGCCCATCAGGCCGCCGCGTCCGGTGCGGCCTGGTTGCCCAGCATCGCCAACAGCTCGGACAGGCGGTCACGCATTTCGCGTCGGTCAACGATCTGGTCGATGGCTCCGTGCTCAAGCAGGAACTCGGAGCGCTGGAAGCCTTCCGGCAGCTTCTCGCGGACCGTCTGCTCGATCACGCGCGGACCGGCAAAGCCGATCAACGCCTGCGGTTCGGCGATGTTGATGTCGCCCAGCATCGCGAACGAGGCCGAGACACCGCCCGTGGTGGGGTGCGTAAGCACCGAAATGTACGGCAGGCCGGCGGCACGCAGGCGGCCGAGGGCGGCCGAGGTCTTCGCCATCTGCATCAGCGAGAACAGGCCTTCCTGCATGCGTGCGCCGCCGCTGGCGGAGAAGCATACGTAAGGCGCACCGATCTCCAGCGCCTTCTCGGCGGCCAGCGAGAAGCGTTCACCCACCACCGAGCCCATCGACCCGCCCATGAAGGCGAAGTCGAAGGCCGAAGCGACCAGCGGACGGCCTTTCAGGAGGCCCTGCATGGCGATCAGCGCGTCGTACTCGCCGGTATTCTTCTGCGACGCCTTGATGCGCTCGCCGTACTTCTTCTGGTCCTTGAACTTCAGCAGGTCCGTGGGCCCCAGGCGGGCCGCGATTTCGGCCGTGCTGTCGGCGTCGAACAGGGCGGCCAGCCGCGCACGCGCGCGGATCGCCATGTGATGGCCGCACTTCGGGCAGACCTCGAGGTTCTCTTCCAGCTCCGGACCGTACAGCGCGCTGCCACAGTTGCTGCACTTCTCCCAAAGACCTTCGGGAACGCTGCGCTTCTTGCTGGGGACGTTGTCGGTGCGGATGCCCGACGGCATCAACTTGGTGAGCCAACTCATGCGGGATGACACTTCCGTTCAGGGCGGCCCGAAGGCCGCAAAGGCGGACAGTCTAGCTCACCCGTCCCCGGGCCGGGATCCCTACGGAGGCGTGTGGAAGTGGCGTGAAAGTGATCGACGCGGGGCGGTTGGGTTCCCAAGGCCGGCCAAGGCCGGCCCTACCGGCAATAATGTCCGCGACCATTCAGGGCACCCGAATGCCCGTAGATGCGCGAATGCCCCGCGATGTCCGATGCGCGTCGATGCCCGAACGCCTGTCGATGCCCGAATACCCCTCGATGCTCGAATGTTGGTAGGGCCGACCGGCGGTCGGCCTTGGGACGGGGTCAACGATCCAGCGCTTCACGCAGCGGTGCCAGGAACGAAGTCGCTGTTCGCGCCGCACCCTCACCCCCCGCCTCACCCAACGCCGCCACCAGCGCACTGCCTACCACCACCCCGTCGGCCTCTACCGCCATCGCGGCGGCGCTGGCCGCATCCTTGATCCCGAAACCGGCCACGACCGGAACACGGGAACGCCCGCGCAAACTCCTCAGGCGCGCACTGGCCGCATCGCTGTCCAACCGCTCGGACGCCCCGGTCACACCGGCAAAGCTCACGTAGTACAGGTAGCCACGAGCCATCGCGGCCAAGGTATCCAGGCGTGCATCGGCCGTGGTCGGCGACGCCAGCAGGATCAGCGCCAGCCCCGCCGCGTTGAAGATCTCCAACGTTTCCACCGCTTCTTCCGGCGGCAGATCCACCAGCAGCACGCCGTCCACGCCAGCGGCGATGGCATCACGTGCGAAGCGCTCGGTGCCGCGGATCTCGATCGGATTCAGATAGCCCATCAGCACCACCGGCGTAGTGGCGTCATCCCGCCGGAACGCCGCCACGGTGTCGAGCACGTACCCCAGCCCTGCCCCACGTGCCAGCGCGCGCTCGGAACTGCGCTGGATGGTGGGACCGTCCGCCATGGGATCGGAGAACGGCACGCCGAGCTCGATCACGTCGGCACCGGCGGCGGCCAGTGCGTGCATCACCGGAACCGTGGCCTCCAGACCGGGATCGCCCGCGGTGATGAACGGAATGAGGGCCTTGCGGCCATCGGCACGCAAGCGGGAGAAACAGGCATCGATGCGGTCAACGGCCATCACAGCACCAGCCCTTCGCGCGCGGCGATGGTATGCACGTCCTTGTCGCCGCGCCCGGACAGGTTGCACAGCACCAGCTTCTCCTTTGGCAGGTCGCGCGCGATCTTGATCGCCTGCGCGACCGCATGGCTCGACTCCAGCGCGGCGAGAATGCCTTCGCTGTGCGCCAGCTGATGGAACGCGGCCAGCGCTTCGTCATCGGTCACCCCGACATACTCGGCACGACCGCTGTCGGCCAGGAAGGCGTGTTCCGGACCCACGCCGGGGTAGTCCAGACCCGCAGAGACGGAATGGGTCTCGATGATCTGACCATCGTCGTCGCAGATCACATAGGTTCGGTTGCCATGCAGCACACCCGGGCGACCGGCGGCGATGGAGGCCGCGTGGCGGCCCGTCTCGATACCATCGCCTGCGGCCTCGGCCCCGACGATGCGTACGTCGCGGTCGTTGAGGAAGGCATGGAACAGGCCGATGGCGTTGCTGCCACCGCCGACGCAGGCGGTGATCGCGTCCGGCAGGCGTCCGTAGTCGGTGAGCATCTGCGCACGGGCTTCGCGACCGACGATGGCGTTGAAGTCGCGCACCATGCGCGGATACGGATCCGGGCCGGCGACCGTGCCGATGATGTAGAACGTATCACGCACGTTGGTCACCCAGTCGCGCATGGCTTCGTTGAGCGCGTCCTTCAACGTGGCCGAGCCGGAAGTCACGGGCACCACGGTCGCCCCGAGCAGCTTCATGCGGTAGACGTTGATCTTCTGCCGCTCGATATCCGTCGCACCCATGTAGACAACGCATTCCAGGCCCAGGCGCGCGGCGACGGTGGCGCTGGCCACACCATGCTGGCCGGCCCCGGTCTCGGCGATGATCCGCTTCTTGCCCATGCGCGCAGCCAGCAGGGCCTGCCCGATGGTGTTGTTGATCTTGTGCGCGCCGGTGTGATTCAGGTCCTCGCGCTTGAGCAGGATCTGCGCGCCCCCAACCTGCTGGCTGAGCCGCTCGGCGTGATAGATCGGGCTGGGCCGGCCCACGTAGTGGGTCAGGTCTTTGTCGTAGGC
>JAEWLO010000141.1 GCA_023457475.1 Pseudomonadota bacterium
GCGTTGTCGTGATGCGGCCCGCGCAGCAGGTTCAGGCCGAAGCGCGCCATCAGTGTGTCCAGCGGGGGCAGGGCATGGGTGTCCAGCGACGGGGGCGTGGGCGCGGGTGGGGGCAGCAGCCAGGGCACCGGCAGCAGCGTGGTGTGGCCGTCGCGTGTGGAAGGTTGCGGTGGCAGCGGCGTCGACCACACCGGGAACGCCAAGGGCAGGGGAGCGGTCTGCGCTGGCAGGGCGCTGGGCAGCAGGGCCACCGCCAGCAGCAGCGCCTGCAGCGGATGATGGCGCAGGGAACGGTCGTGGTGGACCAGCTGGGTGGCCAGCGTCAGCACCGGTGCGCTGCCGTGCGCGAACAGTGCGGGAATGCCGTCCAGCGGCGGTAGCGGAATGCCGGGCGGCAGCTGCGAGCGCAGCGCGGTACGGAACCACTCGGCACGCGCGGAACCTTCGTCAAGCGCACCCGGCTCCAGCTGTCCGGCCGGCACCGGCACGTCATGCAGCGCGCTCATCGCCTGCATCGTGGCGTTGTGCCCGGCGGGGCTGTCGAGCCATTGCTGCCAGGCATGCGGGCCGTCCAGCACCCAGGTCCAGAGCGCGGGCAGGTCATCGGGCGCGGTGGCCGTCGTACCGTTGAGGGCTTGCTGGATGATGTCGACCAGACCGTCGCGCAGGCTGGGCGCGCCCTGCGGACAGAGCGCCCGGGCCAGGGAATGCCCGGGCGTTGCATCCAGCCATGCGTCCAGTGGCCAGTGCGCGGCCCTTGCAGCGTCGTCTGCTTCGGAAGTGCCTGCCGGGGACCACAGGCAGCCGGTGCGATCGTAGAGCTGCCGGAAGGTGGCATGGCCGGCCGGGTAATACGCATCGACCTTGTGCAGGGGCAGTTCCAGTGCGGTGTACAGCTGCTGCAGCGGCTCAACCAGCCGGCGGACAAACACGTGCAGGTTGTACAGGTCGGGGGGCATGACCGGGCTGGCAGGCATCGCCATCCACGCGCGCAGGGTGCTGGCCAGGCGATGGAAGTACACCCCCACCCCGGTCTCCCAGCTCAAGGTGCGGCGGTCACTCGTGGCCAGGCGGTCCGCCAGCCGCCGCCATGCATCCGCGTCGGGGGCGACCGTGCGCCAGTCCTGTGGCACACCGCCCAGCACCTGTCGGCTGACCAGCACGGCGATCTGCGCCAGGCACAGCTCGGCGTCGGACATCGCCTCGAACGTCGCATCGCTCAGCAACGGATCCGGCACGTCCACCAGCGTGGCACGCAGATCGGAAATGGAAATGGGGGGACATGCATCGACCGGAGGTCGCACCCGTTGTTCGTGCGCTTCGATCCACGTGCTCCCCAGCGGGGTCGGGTCATGGGCGGCCGTGGACCGGGTCTGGCGGATCGCACGGCTGAAGTAACTGCCGCCCGCACCGGCGATGCCCGGGGCATACGTGGAGAGCAGCCCCGCGCCGGCATCGCCGATGCGCGCCAGCTGATACAGCGCGTTGCGGTCTTCGGCCGGCAGGGTGCCGTTGTGCGTGGCATGCGCGCTGACGTGGACGCGCCCCATCAGTTCCTTGAGCATGCGCAGGAACGCGTAGAGCTGGGTATCGATGCCGCCGCGGTCGATCTCGTCGCGTTGCCAGGGAGCCAGTTCCGGCATCCGTTCGCTGGCATGAAACAGTGCCGTGCCCTGCGCGGAGCGCAGGAACGCTTCCAACGCTTCCGGCGTCGGCGGGCGATCGTGCAGCGGCACCCCCGCCAGCGCGAACAGGTCGGTAAGGGCGTCAAGCAGCCCTTGCGGGGTGAGCGTGACATGGCCGGGCAGGGCATGCCACCAGGAATCCAGCCGCACGCTGTCGATCAGGCCCTTGAGCAGCAGCAGCGGGGCGTGCCCCGTGATCTCTGCGGGAAACTGCGCCTGCGCCCCGGGCAGCATGGAAGCAACGGCGGGCTCTGGCAGCGGCCAGGTGCCCTGGTCGGTCAGGGCACCGGCCAGGGCGCGGGGTGGAGCGGCTTCCCACAACGACGTCGCGGGCGCAGGCGACACGGGGAGCGAGGCGGGCGGCACCGCGGCGGCGTCATCGGGGTGCAGCAGCCGGGCATAGGCTGCCTGGAGCTGCTGCGCATCGTGGGGGTTCTCCACCTGCCGGCGCATGAAGTCGTGCACGGCGTCTGCCTGGGCGCGTTGCCGGCCGGACAACGTGCGTGTTTCCACGGTGCACTGTCCGGGCGGCATCAGGGCCGTGCTGGCCGGTGCCGGGCCCAGAAGCGTGTCGATGAGGCGGGCATGCATCGCGAGCGGACCCACGTCGCGTGCGGCGGGCACAGCGGCTTCGCCCGGCAGCGGCGTGCAGCGGGCCACCTGCACCGAGGCGGGCCAGTCGCGCTGCGGCACCAGGCCGCGGGTGCGTTCGGTGATGCCCTCCGGCCCGCCCAGCAGGCGACCGTGGCGCAGACGCTCGCCTGCCAACGCCAGCCTTGCGCCTGCATCACGCAGTGCGCCCAGCTGGCCGGGAATGCTCAGCAGACTGACCAGCGTGTGGCGAATCGAGGTGTAGCGCCCCAACGGGGTGACGGTCGGCACGGGGGCCAACGTCGCATCGGCGGCGACGTCGTTGAGCAGTGTGGCCAGCGCAGGTGCCTCGCACGGGGTCGGCAGAGGCAGGGCGGGGCCGGCGGCGGTGCACAGCGGCGACGACGGGCCCATGCAGCAGGGCTCCAGCGTTCCGCGTTCGATCAGCGCCAGCAGGCCGACGCGGGGGTCGAGCAGGCCGCCTTCCTGATTCTCCTGCCGACGCATGGCCGACAGTGCGTGCTCGATGTCATCGGCAGCGAGGTCGGGCGCAAGCCGCGTCAGTTGCTCGCGCATCCAGCCGGCACGCGCCGCCATGTCGCCGCGGCACTGCGCGCGCTGCTGCTCCAGCGCCAACCGGCGACTGTCTGTAACGGTCGCGGCCTCCCGACGTGCCTGCCAGCTGGCGTGGTCCAGATCATGCGGGCGATACACCGTGTGCAGGAGATGCGCCAGCAAGGGATGGGCCTGCGCGGTGGTGTGACGGAGCAGGGGGCGCGCCGGGAGGGTGTAGAAC
>JAEWLO010000142.1 GCA_023457475.1 Pseudomonadota bacterium
CGCCGGGGCGGGGCGCTGCATCGTGGAAGGTTTCATCGACTTTGAGTACGAGATCACTCTGTTGACGGTGCGTCATGCCGGCGGCACGTCGTTCTGCGCGCCGATCGGGCACTGGCAGAAGGACGGTGACTACCGCGAGAGCTGGCAGCCGCAGCCGATGTCGCCGCGCGCGCTGGCCCGGGCGGAGGAGATCTCGAAGGCGATCACCGACGACCTCGGCGGTTGGGGACTGTTCGGGGTCGAGCTGTTCGTGAAGGGCGACGAGGTGTGGTTCAGCGAGGTGTCACCGCGTCCGCACGATACGGGGCTGGTGACGCTGGCGTCGCAGGACCTGAGCGAGTTCGCGCTGCATGCACGGGCGATCCTGGGGTTGCCGATTCCGGTGATCCGCCAGAGCGGCCCCTCGGCGTCGTGCGCGATGCTGGCGCATGGGGAGGGCGTGCCGTTCTTCAGCAACGTGGCCGAGGCGCTGGTGCATCCGGATTCGGCGCTGCGCCTGTTCGGCAAGCCGAGCGTGCATGGGCACCGCCGTGTGGGCGTCACGCTGGCGCGCGGTGCGGATATCGAGGAGGCGCGTCAGATCGCGCGCGATGCTGCTTCTACTATCTCGATTGAACTTCGCGCGTAAGGCGTCGGCGCTTCAGTTGTCCCGTGCTGGGCGGCCGACGGCCGCCCCCGATGGATCGCGCAATGCGGATCGGACGGCCAACTCCCGGGTAGGGTCGGTCGCAAGACGACTGCCGTGAAATCGTCAACGCCCGGTAACGCATTCAAACGGATCGAAACGCGTTATTTCACATCCACCCACACCAGGTGGTGGTCGCTGCCATCGGCAATCTTCGCTTCGGCGCTCTCGTTCGCCGGCCAGAACACGCCGCTGCTCACGTACTCGAACCCGGTCGACGGCAACACGTAATCCAACCGCATGGTGCCGGCCTTCGGCCCGAAATCACCCGTGGCATGGAACGGCGCGCCCTTGCGCGCAATGCCCTTGGCGGCATAGGCGAGGCTGGTCTGTTCCGCGCCCACGCTGCGCGGGGTGGGGTAGCGCAGGACGCGGGGGTTTTCGATGAGTTCAACGATGGCGTCGTGCTGGCCGTCGCCGTCCGCGGGGTCGTTGTTGAGATCGCCGAGGATGACGAAGCGGGCGTCCTGGGCGAGGCCGCCGCACTGGCCGCGGTCGTCGCACAGCCAGGGCTTGTCGCCGGCGGAGAGGTACTGCTGCCACAGGCGCAGTTCGTCGCCGTTGCGCTGCGCGTTGCGCTTTTCCGGGCCGTCGAACACCGGCGGGGTGGGGTGGGAGACGAGGGCGTGGACGACGCCGTCGGGTGTCTTCACCGGAACGTCCCAATGCGATTTGGACGACAGCCGCAGCTGGCTCCACGCCTGGGCGCTGTAGAAGGGTTTGCCGGTACGCGGGTCAATGGGGTTTCGGGCACCGGGCAGCGTGTTCCACTTGAGCATCTGGAACGTGCGCACCCTCGCTTCGTCGATGGGGTAACGTGAGAGCACCAGCATGCCGTACTGGCCGGGGTGCAGGCCGTAGCCCCAGGCATCATTGCCGCGCGAACGGCCTTCGCCACCGACCACGCCGTTGTTGTCCAGGTCCAATCCGCTGGGTACGCCGGTATTGACCGGGGCCAGGTAGCGGTAAGGGTACTTCAGCGGTTCGCCGCCACCCGGCTGCGCCACTTCGAGGTAGCGCTGCTGGAACAGGTCGGCGGCGCGGTGTTCACTGTCGAAGTCGAATTCGTTCAGCAGCACCAGATCGGGGCGCACCTGTTGCAGGACGGCGGCGATCTTGCGCGCGTGCGCGCTGTCGCCTTCCAGCTCGGCGATGACACCGCCGCGTTCATCGCTGTACAGCGAGGTGTTGTAGGTGGCGATCCGCAGGGGGGCCGGGTGGGTGTCCGGCATGGCGGCGGTCCGGTTCGGGGTCTGGGCGCAGGCACCGCAGAGCAGGGCCAGGGCGAGGATCAGGGAATGGGCTTTCATGGGCCCATTTTACCTGCCGGCATTGCAAACACGCGTCAGAGACCGTCCCGGGTTTCGTCGAAGTCGTGCCAGCGGCGACCGTCATAGGCTTCCAGCGGGCGGAACCGGCGCTTGTAATCCATTTTGCGGTGGTCGCGGATCCAGTAGCCCAGGTACAGATGTGGCAGCTGTTCGCGCCGGGCCCAGGCAATCTGCTGCAGGATGCCGAACGTGCCCAGGCTGCGATGGGCCTGGTCGGGGTCGAAGAAGGTGTAGACCGCCGACAGACCCTGCGCGGTGACATCGGTGACTGCCACGCCAAGCAGTTCGCCGCGGTGGCCATCGTGCGCCGGGGTGCGCATTTCCAGGAACCGACCCTGCGACCACTGACCGATCAGGAACTGGTCGAACTCATGCGGGCCGTGGTCGTCCATTCCGCCCTGGGCATGCCGGTGGGTGAGGTAGCGGTGGTAGAGCGCGAACTGCTCCTCGGTCTGCTCGGCGGCGACAATCCGTACTTCGAGGTCGGCGTTGCGTGCCAGGCAGCGGCGCTGGCTTCGGTCGGGGACGAAGCGCGCCACCGGAATGCGCACCGACACGCACGCATGGCACTGCGCGCAGTGCGGCCGGTAGACCAGGTCGCCGGAGCGGCGGAAGCCCCAGCTCAATGCCATCGGGTACAACGACCCCAGGCGTGGGTCGTGCGGGTCCAGCACCAGGTCGCGCGCCGCCCGGTCCGGCCAGTAGCCGCAGGGGTGGTCGCCGGTCTGGAACAGTCGCAGTTCGTCGTCGCGGTCGCCGTGTATCGCCATGCACACAGCATAGCGCCGGGGGGTCGCACCCGCCGCGACTGTCCGGAAACTGAATGCTGCCGACCGCGCTGTCAACGCCGCTGCCGCGCAGGCGTTTTCTCTCCCGTGGGTGCCAACGCACCGCACAGCCAACCCCTGATACCGGAGTGACCCATGCGCAACCGCAAACCCCTTCTGCTGCTGGCCCTGCTGATGACCACCGGCGCTGCCGGCCTGGCGGTGGCCGCCGACACCCCGACCGCGCCGGCCAAGCCGGAACGCGTGAAGCTGGACACCAATGGCGATGGTTTCATCGACCGCGCCGAAGCCGCCAAGGCTCCGCGTCTGGCCGAGAAGTTCGACACCCTGGATGCGAACAAGGACGGCAAGCTCTCGCGCGAGGAAATGCCGCGCTGGCACGGCAAGCGCCATGGCCGCGGTGGTCATGAGCGACTGGAGAAGCTGGACGCGAACAAGGATGGCCGTATCAGTCGTGAGGAAGCCAAGGCCGACCCGCGCCTGGCCGAGCGCTTCGACAGGATGGATATCAACAAGGACGGATACCTGGACAGGACCGACCGCGAGCTGGGCATGAAACAGCACCGTGACGCGTGGTTCGCGGAGGCCGATACCAACAAGGACGGGCAGCTGAGCAAGGCCGAATTCGATGCGGCCAAGCATCCGTTTGGCGGCCCGCGTGGCGGCAAGCCCCCGATGAAGAAGTAAGCGCTAGCTGTGCGGAAGCCCCCCTGTTCAAGGG
>JAEWLO010000143.1 GCA_023457475.1 Pseudomonadota bacterium
AGCGCGGATGCGAGAACAGGTTGGCCGTGCCCCACAGCAGCTTGATGCCGGTGGCGTCCTGGCGCGCCTTGGCCAGGCCCACCATGTGCTTGAGGTTTTTCTCGTACTGGCCGATGACGTCAGCGTCCGGAGCCAGGTCGATGTCGTGGAAACACCAGTACGGCACACCCAGTTTGGTGAAGAACTCGAATGCCGCGTCGACCTTGGCTTCCGCGGTGGCCATCGGAGAGCTCGACTCCCACGGGAAATGACGGGTGCCCGGCCCGAACGGATCGTGCCCGGCGTTGCAGAACGTGTGCCAATAACAGACCGCGAAGCGCAGGTGCTCCCGCATGGTCTTGCCGCCCACGACCTTGTTCTCGTCATAGACCTTGAAGGCCAACGGGTTGTCCGAGCCGCGGCCCTCGAACGGGATACGGCCGATGCCCGGGAAGAATTCCTTGGCGCCGATGAAGGGTTGGGTGCTCATGGTGCGTATTCCTGTGGTTGTGCGAGGTATCGCGGAGGGAGACATCAGCCGCGCTGAAGCGGGGTGACGGCGTCGAGATGGCGAAGGAAAGTGGTGTAGGCGCGGGCATATGCCGGTACGCGCTCCGGGTCCGGGCGCGCGGCCAGTGCAGGGTCGACCGCTACATGGCGGGCGGCGATGTCGGCGATGGTGGTTGCTTCGCCACGCGACACGCCCAGTGCCCACAGGGCCTGCAGCGCCGCGCCGAACGCGGCGCCTTCCGGCTGCGTCGGCACGTCCACAGGCAGCCCGAACACGTCGGCCACCAGCTGACGCCACGCCGCGCTGTTGCTGCCGCCCCCGGTCAGTAGGATGCGCTCGAAGTGCATGCCGGCACGAAGAAACGCGTCATAGCCATATTTCAGGCTGTAGGTCGCCCCTTCCATGGCCGCGCGGTAGATGTGCGCGGCGGTCATGTTGGTGGTGTCCAGGCCCGCCAGTACGCCCTTGCCGGCGGGCAGGTCGGGCGTGCGCTCGCCATTGAGGAACGGCAGCATCACCAGACCGTCGGCACCGGGCGGCGTGGCCTGCAGATGCGCATCACCGACGCGCGTGCTGAAGCCGAAGGCCGCGGCCACCTGTTCGGTGACCACGGTGCAGTTCATGGTGCAGATGAGGGGCAGCCAGCCGCCGGTCGAGGAGCAGAACGCCGCCCAGGCCCCGTCGGGGTCGACGACGGGCGTGTCGGAGTAGGCAAACAGGGTCCCGGAGGTCCCCAGGCTCATTGCCAGGCGGCCGGGGATCACGCAGCCGGTGCCGATGGCGGCCATCATGTTGTCGCCGCCGCCGACGGCGACCTTGACCGTGGAGGGCAATCCCAGCGCGACCGCGGTATCCGGGTCGATGGCGAACAGCGCCTCCGGCGGGGCGATGGGGGGCAGGCAGTCGGCAAGATCACGATCCGGATCGGTCGCGCGCAGCAGCTCGCGCGACCAGGTGCGGGTGCGCACGTCCAGCCAACCGGTGCCCGAGGCGTCGCCGTACTCGCAGAAGCGCTCGCCCGTCAACACGAAATTGAGGTAATCATGCGGTAGCAGGATCGTCGCCAGCCCTGCATACGCCTCCGGCCGATGCGTTTTCGTCCACGGCAGTTTGGGGGCGGTATACCCGGTAAGGATGGGATTGCCGGCCAGCGCCACCGTGCGCGCCATGCCGCCCACCGCCTCCATGATCTGGCGGCATTCCGCCGAGGTGCTGGTATCGCACCACAGCTTGGCCGGAGCCAGCACCTCCCCTGCCGCATCCAGCGGGACGAAGCCGTGCTGCTGCCCGGACACCGCCAGCGCCGCGATCCGCGCCCGCACCGAGGGATCGATGTCGCGGAAGCACCCATGCAGTGCGGTGACCCAGTCGGCCGGCCGCTGCTCGCGGCTGCCATCGGCACCGCTGATCAGGTCAAGCGGCATGCTGGTGCCCGCCACGATGATGCGTTCGACCGGGTCGTACACCACCACTTTGAGACTCTGTGTACCCGCGTCGATTCCTGCAACCAGATCCATTTACATCGTCCCCACGTGTTGAAAGGTAGCGCTACCTATTTGATGCGGGCGAAGGCGTCAGGCCGGTCAGGCCGGGACCGCCCGCGCTCCCCACACTTCCGGTTCTGCCTTGCAGTAGCTGTCGATGAAGGCGGCCTGCGAGGGCATCTGCGCGACCGCCTGCTTCACCGGCTGCCGGATCCGGTTGAGGAACATGCGCATGTCCGCGTCGCCCATGGCCCGCACCAACGGGTGCGGAGCGCCCGGCTGCAGTCCCTGCCCCAGCATCACGCTGGTCCACGACACCACCCGGAACAGTTCACCGGGGTCCTGCCAGGCATGCGCGCGTTCACGCCAGGCCCGCAGACGGATCTCCAGCGATTCCGGCAGCGGCATCTCCCGGCAGGCCTTCCACATCGGCTCGTCGCGCTGCGTGGCGTGGTAGTGGAGGATGATGAAGTCGCGAACGTGCTCCATCTCCTCACGGCTGACCTCGTTATAGAGTTCCACCAGCGATTCGCTGATGCCGTCGAAGGGGAACAGCTGGATCAGGCGCACCACGGCGCTGATGGTCAGGTGGATGCTGGTGGATTCCAGCGGCTCGATGAAGCCGCTGGCCAGACCCAGCGCCACTACGTTCTTGTTCCATGCCTTCAGGCGGCGGCCACTGCGGAACGGCACCAGCCAGGGGTCCCGCAATGGCGGCGCACCCACATCACGCAGCAGCTTGGCGTGCGCCTCGTCGTCGGACATGTGCCGGCTTGAGAACACCAGTCCGCAGCCCACACGATGCTGCAGCGCGATATGCCAGCGCCACCCGGCCTCGTGCGCGATGGCACGGGTGTAGGGAACCGGCGGCCCCACCGACTCGGTCTGCAC
The DNA here is from genome assembly GCA_023457475.1 of Pseudomonadota bacterium. GTDB lineage: Bacteria > Pseudomonadota > Gammaproteobacteria > Xanthomonadales > Xanthomonadaceae > Stenotrophomonas. The sequence goes on from JAEWLO010000143.1 coordinate 2,866, forward strand.
GGCTACGGCGCGGTCGCTGGGCAGCCACTGGTGCCAGTCCTCATACCCGGTATGCAGGGTCTGCTCGGTCAGCAGGCCCCGGAAGCCGGTGCAGTCGATGAACAGATCGCCTTCGATCACCTGGCCGTCTTCCAGCACCAATGCCTGCACCGCGCCATCGTGCGCGTGCTGCCGCACTTCACGGATCTTGCCTTCCACCCGCCGCAGGCCCTGGGCTTCAGCCCGGCGACGCAGGAACTTCGCGTACAGCCCTGCATCGAAATGGTAGGCATAGCTGGCCTGGGGCTGGGTCTGCAGCGAGAACTGGTCTCCCCGCGAGGCCACGCTTTCAAGACAGTAGTCACCCAGGTCCGACGGCATGCCACGGCGCAGGCTGTCCAGCCAGAAGTGATGGAACGGCGTGGCCCAGGTGCCCTGCCCGATGGTGCCGAAGGGATGGAAGAAGTGATCGCCCGGGCGACGCCAGTTCTCGAACGAGATCGAGAGCTTGAACGTCCCGGCCACCGCGCGCAGGAATTCCTGCTCGTCGATCTGCAGGAACCGATGGAACGTGCGGATCGGTGGAACGGTGGACTCGCCCACCCCCACGGTGCCGATCTGCTCGGACTCGATCAGCGTGATCTCCAGCTGCTCGCGGAACTGATGCGACAGCGCGCAACCGGCCAACCAGCCCGCCGTGCCACCGCCGGCGATGACCACCTTGCGGATCCGCCCTTCTGTTGTATCTGCAGCGTTCAATGCAGTGTCCCCGTCAGCGGTTGAGTCGACCCAGCAGCATGGCGCGCATGCGGCGCGCCTGCGTCTCGTCGAACGGTGCCAGTTCCCCCCGGGCGGCCTCGGGCAGATGCTGCCCTGCGCGCTCACCGGGACCGAATACGTAGTAGTTGAAAATCGCAGCCCATGCCTGCTTCTCACGCTCCGGCAGGTCGCGCAGCGCCCACATCGCATGGTGAAGCGCCGGCAGCGGCGAGGACAGGAACGCAGGCGAGCTGCGCCACCAGTAGTTCACCAGCACGTTGAACGGTTCCAGGCTGCGCACGTGATGCCACCACAGGCTGGGAATGAAGATCGCGTCGCCGGGTTCCAGCACCGCGGTGCGCGCGGTTGGCAGCGCGTCACGGAAGCGGGGGTGGCGCGCGAAATCCGGATTGTCGAAATCCACCACGCTCACCACCTGCCCGCCCGGCGTGGGCTCCAGCGGTCCGGGGTACAGATTGTCGATCTGCTCCGGCGGAAACAGCGTAAACCGGCGGCGGCCCACCGCGCAGCACGCCAGGTTGTCCGGGGTGTCATAGTGACACGAGGCCGTCACGCGGTTGCCGATCCAGATGCTGCCCGCTGCATCGATACCCTGCCCGGCCAGGCCGGCGTCGTTGTGCTGGGCGAACCCGGGCAATGCCCGGTCGATCAGCAGCGAGGCCACGTAGTAAGTCGGCGGGTGCGGCAGGTCGAACGTGTCGGCGATCTCGTCCAGCACCTGGCTGAGCCCGCCGCGCCTCACTTCGAAATTCAACCGGGTGAAGTCTTCGTTGTAGAACGGGCGGCCGTTGATCTCGGCCCCCCCATGGGAATACGTCACCGGTGCCCCGGTATCGAACCCACGCAGATAGGCCATCGCTTCCTGGGTGGAGCGCAGTCCCGCCTGCACCAGGGCCCAGTCGCGTGCGATGCCGCGCAGCACCACCGGCTCGCCCGCAGCCACAAGTGATTCCAGCGGCAGCGCGGTGGCATCAAGGCCTTCCAGGATCTGCATTCGAACGCCGTCGAGCACCGGTCAGTTCCTGCCGACAGGCCCGGGGGCGTGCTGCGTGCGGAGGCAGCGCTGTTTCTCCGCGATCAGACGACGCATGTTGTGCAGTGAAGCCATCAGCAGGTAGGCCCCTTCCAGATAGCCGGCACGGTTCAGTGCGGCCAGCGCGGGACCTTCCAGTTGGGACAGGCGTTCACGGTCAATGGCGTGCAGGCCGTTGACGGTCACCCGATGCTGCGGCTCGACCTGCACGTCGAGCGTGATCGGTTGGATCAGGGCGTTCGCATCGAACGCGGCGAACATGTCCGTGCCGAATACGCTGCCATCGCGGATGCCACGCAGCACACCGGCAATGTGATCAAGATAGGGGGTATTGCCGCCCTGCGGCATGAAGACCGGCTCACCCTCGGCCGCGCTGACGCGGGGGTGGTCCATGTCGATGTGCATCACCGCTTCCTGCCCCGGAATGCCTCCCTCCTGGGTGTCCTGGAAGCCGATCAGGAACGGCCCCTTTGCCACCGCTCCCGGAACATAGGACGCATTCCAGCGGCCGTCCCGCAGGAACAGATTCTCGTGCTGCTCGAAGCCCAGCAGCACCACGGATTGCCACTCCCCGGTCGCCGGGTCTCTGCGGAGGAAGATCGGGTACTCGCGCTGCAGCTCGGCGAATTCGCTCGGATAGGCCGGCACCATCCCTACCGCGTCGCCGAACTCCGGCCCGAAGCCGGTGGCCACGCGCAGGTCGCGGTGAGCGATGTTGTTGAGCGTTTCGTAACGGGCCATGGTGATGTCCAGTGCAATCAGCATCCGTGTTCCAGAAGGTACCGCTGCCGAGGCAGCGGTACCAGTAGCGACAGGTGGAGAGGTGTTCCGTCGCCGAACTCAGAACCTGTAACGCACCCCCAGCATGTAGCGCGGGCTCTGGTCGGCCAGCTTCACGATCATCTGCGAAGTGCGGGAATGCCAGCGCACGTCCTCACCCGTCAGGTTGATCGCCTCCAGCCCGAACGACCAGTTGTCGTTCAAGGTGTAGTTCACGCTGAGATCCCACTGGTCGTACTCTTCCACGTAGTAGGGATTTCGGCTGGAGCCCTGGTTGGCCAGGATCAGATACTCGTCACGCCAGTTCCAGGCCAGTCGGATCGACCAGCCGTACTTTTCGTACATCAGCATGGCGTTGGCCGTATCGCTCAGACCCGTCAGCGAGAACTGGTCGATGTTGGGGTCGCCCGCGTTGTTGTAGCCCACGTCCCCGTTCACGATGGTGTAGTTGGCCAGGATGCCGAAGCCGGTATCGCCGAAGAAGTACTGGCCGCCCAGTTCCCAGCCGTGCAGTTTGGCCTGGTTCTGGTTGATCGGACGGTTGACGTTGAACTGATACAGCGGGTCATCGGCTTCGCCGTACAGGTCGTAGGCGGCTTCGGTGGCCAGCACCTGCGCACCCGTACCGTCGAACGCGCCCAGTCCCGCCGGGTTGTTGCGCAGCAGCGCCAGCGCGGTGAACAGGGAGGTGTCGTTCGCCGAGCAGGCCGCGGCATTGGCCGCCCCCACCTGGGCAAGACAGGCTCCACTGGTCAGGAAGGACAGGGCCGTCTGCGCGTCCGGACCCGAGGTCGGATCGCGCAGGCCATACAGACTTTCCTGTGCGACCGTGTTGCCGATGAAGTTGTCGACGGCCTTGTTCCAGTAGGTCACCGACACATAGCTGGCATCAGCGAAGTACCACTCCAGCGCCAGGTCGAGGTTGTTGGACTCCAGTGGCTTCAACATCGGGTTCTGCGCGGTACCGCTGGCCCGCGAGGACGGGTCGATCAGCACCGAACCGAACGGCTGCTGCGCCGAGGGGCCGGCATACAGGTTGCCGATGGGGGCCCGCGCGATGCTCTTGCCGAACGAGACACGGCCCTTCAGGTCGTCCATGAGGTCGATGCTGAAGTCGAGGTTGGGCAGGATGTAGCTGTACTTCGTCTTCTCGGTGAAGGGCTGCTGCTCGTCCGAGAGGAGCACACGGAAGTCATTGTTGGCCTGCCATTGGATGTTCTCCGGAATGGCGATGACCGAGGTGGACACGACATCCGTGGTTTCATAGCGGACGCCCAGGCGGGTGTTGGTGCGCATGCTGCCCAGCTGCCCGTCCAGCTCCACCTGGAAGTAAGCCGATTTGGTCTTTTCTTCCACGCGGTTGTCGGCGGACCGCTGTGGGCTCACGCCCAGGCTCGCACCGTAGTTGTCGGCCGCCCATTGTGCGAGCCGGCCGGCATCGCCACGCCACGCGGTGAAGCTGTTGGCGCTGAAGTCGTCGAACAGGCCCACGATGTTGACCGGCTGCAGCAGGTCCATCAGACCATTGGCCACGTCGCCGTCGACGTTTGCCACACCCCAGTCGCCCAGGGTGTTGTAGTTTTCCGCAGCCTGGATGCGGTGGGTGGTCTGCTTGCTGCTGTCCACGCCGAACTGGAAACGGCCCTGGTCGAAGCTCCACTCGCCATCGACGCGCGCCTGCTTGATCTCGCTGATCTGGGTCTGCGAGTTGATGCGCAGCACCTGCGAGCCGATTTCGCCGGTCTGGAAGCCGGGGTTGACCACGCCGTTGGTGCCGGCAATGGCATCGGCGCTGGTCGGGTACCAGACCTGGGTGCCGACCGGCAGCCCATTGTTGAAGTTCATTTCCTGAACCCAGGTGCCGCCACAATGCGGTCCCACGGTGCAGTTGTTGGTACCGGCGATGCTCGAGAAGATGGAGCCGCCGCCAGTAAGCGGATCGTTCGGCAGGCTCTCGTTCTTCGAATCGTGCGCGTCGAAGGTCAGCTTGAAGCGGTCGGTCACGTTCCAGGCGGCATTGAAGCCGAGCGAGCCCAGCTTGTACTTCTGCATGCTGCGCTGCTGCTCGAGCCCGAAGTCCTTGACGCCGGCGATTTCACGGATGTAGATCGGCGTGGCCACCGCACCGCTGGTGTCGAATTCCACATCGGTGTAGTTGCTGTTCTGCAGCCACATGCCCTGCTCGCCACGATTCTCGGTAATCTCGTTGGTCGAATAGGTGTAGTCCAGGGTCAGGGTGATGGCATCCGTCGGTGCGAACTGCAGCACGGCCTGGCCGTTGGTGCGTTCACGCTCGAACTCGGCGAACGCATAACGCAGGTCGTTCGGGCGCCCATAGAGCGCGCCGATCGCGGGTGCGTTGACCACGTTCGGGTTGCCCGGCATGGTGCCGGTCCAGGGCTGGATGTTCCAGTAGTTGTCGGTGGCCTGCACCGAGCCGCCCTTGCGCTTCTGGTAGCTCGCGCTGACACCGACACCCCAGGTCTTGTCCGGATTGCTGTAGCTGAAAATGCCGGACAACTCGGGGGTGATGTCGTTGTCGAACGGCTGGCTCCGGTCCGAAACCGCCTTCACTCCGGCGCTGGCGACCACGCCTTCGTGGTCGAACGGGCGCGCGGTCAGGATGTTGATGGTGGCACCGATACCGCCGCTGGGCACGTTGGCCTGGCTGGTCTTGTAGACCTCGATTCCATTGATGGCTTCGGCGGCCAGCTGGGCGAAGTTGAAGGCGCGGGTACCGCCATCGACGCCGCCAATGGCCACCTGCCCGGCCGCACCGAACGCGTCTGCACCCGGAATCTGGCGGCCGTTGAGGGTCACCATGTTGAACTGCGGGCCGAAGCCGCGTGCGGTCACCTGCGCGCCTTCACCGTCGCGGCGCTCGATCGAGATGCCGGTGATGCGCTGCAGCGATTCTGCAAGGTTGGTATCGGGGAACTTGCCGATATCCTCGGCACTGATCGCATCCACCACACCGGCCGAGTCGCGCTTGATGTCCATCGCCTGGCTGAGGCTGTTGCGGATGCCCGTTACCTGGACCGTGTCCAGCTGGGTGGGGCTGGCCTGCGACTGCTGCTGGGCCGCCGGGGCCGGCGTCGCGGCGTCCTGGGCGAATGCGGGATTGATGACCAGGACGCCACCGACGAAGGTGAACATGGCCCTGGATGTGAGTTTCGCCAGCTTCCGGCTCATGAATGAGCCCTCAGGTCTGGGGTACGACGGAAAGCAGAAGCGCTCATGACTCTCCCCTCTGACATACGAATGGTTGTATCCGCCCCTCCCGGGGGCACGCTCGGGCAAAAGCCCGTCTTTCAGACCGAACACCGCGGCGCGCCGTGGGCACACCGCGATTCAAACTTGCTTTCAAGCTTGCGAGGACGACTTCGAGACTGCGTGACCGCGTGGTTGTCGGGGGGGATACCCGCTGGCCTTACACCGGCTCAGTGGTAGCGCTACCATCGCGTCAGGGCGCAGACTAATCACCTCGTCACATCCTTGTCATCATGCAGCGCAGCAATGGAGCTCCTTCCTTGAAGAACAGCACCAGCAAAGCCGTACGTCGCAAAGGAAATGCCGTCACCATCGACGAAGTCGCCGCACATGCCGGCGTATCGCCGATGACCGTTTCGCGTGTAATCAATGGCCACGCCAGCGTGCGCGAGCGCAACCGCGACCGGGTGATGCGCAGCGTGCGCGAACTCGACTTCCGCCCTAATCCTGCGGCCAGTGCGCTGGCCGCCGCGCAGCACGCCTGCATTGCGTTGATCTACACCAACCCCAGTTCAGGCTATCTGCGCGAACTTTTGGTGGGTGCGCTGCGAGGAACAACCCGGACGGCGGCGCAGCTGGTGATCGCCACGTGGGATGGGCTGGATGCCGCGGCACGGCGCGAAGCGGCGCGGCAGCTGGCAGGGAACGTGGCCGGCGTGATTCTTCCGCCCCCGCTCTGTGAATCAAGGGCTGTGGTGGCCGAATTCATCAAGGCCGGTATTCCGGTGGTTGCCGTTGCATCGGGGCGCCTGAGCGACCTGGTGTCGTGCGTTCGCATCGATGACCATCGCGCCAGCCGGGAGATGGTGGCGCACCTGATTGCCCACGGGCATACCCGCATCGGCTACATCAAGGGCGATACCAACCAGACCGCCAGCACGCATCGCTGGCTCGGCTATCTGGATGCTCTGGCCGATGCCGGTATCGCCTACGACGAAACGCTGGTGCAGCCCGGGTGCTTCACCTTCCGGTCTGGCCTGCAGGCAGCGGAACGGTTGTTGTCGTTGCGGCATCCGCCGACCGCGATCTTCGCGAGCAACGATGACATGGCGTCCGCGGTGGTTTCCGTTGCGCATCGCCGCGGATTGGAAGTGCCGGCAGACCTCTCGGTGGTGGGCTTCGACGACACCGCCGCGTCGACCATGGTGTGGCCGGAACTGACCACCATCCACCAGCCCGTAGCGGACATGGCTGACAGCGCTGTCGATGTGCTGTTGCGGGAGATCCGCCACTCCCTGCCCTCCGACCGCACGCTCGTCAACCACGTGGTGCCCCACCAGCTCGTCAAACGCGGCTCGGTATCGGCACACCGCCCGAAAACCGGGTAATGCCGGACCTGGCGGGATCCGGTGGGCTCCAGCGTACATCTGGCGTCAACCGGATCGGTAGGGGCGGTTCCCAAACGACTGCACGTGCAGGGTCAACGCCCGATGGCGCATGACCGGCGGCGGAAACGCGCATTTCGTTCAGCGATCATGCGTTCCCGGGTGTGGACGGTCCATCGGCAGTCGTTCGGGAACCGACGCTACCCGCATCGTCCCGACGCGCCGACGGGGGCATGACCCCGATTGCATCACGGATGCGGAGGCACGGTTGCCTCGCAGCGGCGGTAGTCGAACGGAATCCGAAGCGCCTCTCCCCCTTCAGCAGGGCCGGAGATGACGGCCTGCAGGGCCTGCCCCGCCCGGCGGTACTCTATACGGTTGGGGAAGTCGTGCGCCGCGTTCTCGAACACCGCCCAGTCTTCTCCCTGTCCGGCAATGGCGAACGTTGTGGGGGCGATGCCGTTGGGCTGGACGTGGAAGCCTGCGCCCTCCCCCTTCGGTACGAGCCGCATGAATTCGAACGATTCCATGCTGCCGTCCTGCCATGTGCGCGACATGCCGAGCAGCGCGCCGCCGGCCTCGGGAAGCCAGACCTCCTCGATCCTCCGTTCTTCCGTACCGCCACACCAATGCCCGGCCATCCAGTCGAATCCGCCGCCGTCGGATGCAGCCGCGCCCCCCAGTGCCATTCCCGTGCCCAGTACCGTCGCTAACGTGGCAAGCATCACCGGCTTCCTCCTCTGGCGTTCCTGCAGACTAACCGGGGCTGCTTGGCCCGGCTTGTAAAAACGCGCAGCCTGGAGTTCGATGCCGCATGGACTACACCGAGCATCCCGCGCCCCCGGACCTTCGCCGCCATGTCCGGTGCCTGTGGCAGTTGCGCGATGAGGCACCTGACGAGGCCGTGCAGGTGATCTACCCGGACGGCTGCTGCGAACTGCTGGCGGAACTGGGCACCCCCATGCACTTCCAGGGCCTGGACGGACAGGTTCGCTCCGACCAGCCGTTCTGCTTCGCCGCCCAGCAGCGTGGCCCGATCCGCCTGCTGGCCACCGGCCCGGTGCACTGCATCGGCATACGGCTGCAGCCCGCTGCCAGTGCGCTGGTGGCGGGGGCGCAACTGCCTTCCCTGCGCGACCACGCACCGGATCTCCACACGTTGCACGCGACCTTCGCCGCGGAGTTCGCCGCCGCAGCACACGCCTTCACGGAAGAAGGGGTGCCGGACAGGCTCTGGGCGCTGCTACGAACGCGCTGCCGCGACTTCGCGCTCGATCCGCGGGTGGAACGCGCGGTCACGCTGCTGGACGCCGCTGAAGGCGACATCCGGATAGGCGAACTGGCGCGACAACTGGGGGCGAGCCTGCGCACCCTCCAGCCATGTTTCCTCGCGGCGGTCGGCATGACACCCAAGGAGTACGCCCGTGTCCGCCGCCTGCAGGCCCTGCTGCAGACACTGGACACAGCGGATGCAGACATCGCCACCGCGGCTGCCCGGCACGGCTACACCGACCAGGCGCATGCGACACATGACCTGGTGCGATGGACGGGCGTCACACCCGGACGGCTGCTGCAGGCCCTGCGAGGCGACCGCGACAGCGAGCAGGCGGTACGTCTGGCCACCGCGTTCGTGCGCGGCACGAGCAACGGTAGGGTCGGTTTCCAAACGACTGCACGTGCACGGCCAACACCCGGGGACGCATGATCCCGTGGCGGAGAGGCGCGTTTCGATCCGCGGTAATGCGTCCCCGGGCGTGTGCAGTCCATCGGCGGTCGTTTGGCAACCGACCCTGCTCAGATCCAGCCCTGGTCCAGCAACTCGCGCTTGATGTACGCATAGAACACCGGCGCGGCCACCAACCCGGCCAGCCCAAAGGCTGCTTCCATCAACAACATGGCCAACAGCAGCTCCCACGCACGCGCCTGGATCTCTCCGCCCACGATCCGGGCATTGAGGAAATACTCCAGCTTGTGGATGACGATGAGGTAGAGCAGCGCACCCACGGCCACATAGAACGAAACCGACAAGGCGACAATGGTGATGATGGTGTTCGAGATCACATTGCCCACCACCGGCAGCAACCCGGCCACGAACGTGATCAACACCAGCGTTTTGGCCAGCGGCAGCTGCACGCCCATCAGCGGCAGTACCACCAGCAGGAAAATGCCGGTGAACAGCGTATTGAGCAGCGAGATCTTCACCTGGGCGAAGACCACCTGGCGGAACGAGGTCGCGAGCCGCGACGTGCGGCCGATCAGCTCCTGCGCCAGCGGCCCCATGGTCGGCAGCGGTGCCTCGTCATACAGGGCCACCATCGCACCCAGCACCATGCCGATCAGCACGCGCACCCCCACCTGCACCACCGACGTGCCCGCCACTCCGAGTTGCCGCTGGTGCTCGGCGGCCCAGTCGTTCAACGCGGTGCGCAGGGCCTGCATGTCTTCCGGAATGTACGCCCGCAGTATGGCCGGCACCTGGTCCCGGGAGCCATTGAGGATGTCCATCAGGTGCGCCAGCAGCGCGTCGGGCCCGCCCGTCTGGTTACGGAAGAACGCGGCGATACCGACGCCGGACAGGGTGAGTGCCGCAATGATCAGCGTGGCCAGCACGATCACGGAATACGCCCGTGCCCGCCCCGGCGGAAGCTTGCCCTCGACGGTTGCCGCCAGCAGATGGGTCAGATGGAACACCAGCAGGCCCGACAACAGCGTCACCACCAGCCCCAGCTTCAGTGCCGCCCACATTCCAAGCAGCATCAGGAGCCAAGCCGCCACGCGGTACAGGGGGGGCTTGGGTGGGGCAACGGTCATTTCGAGCATGGAAAGGCGTCCAGCAGGTTGATGAGTGGCGGTAAAAGGGCCGGCCCAGCATACCGGGCGTGGCCCAACCTCCGATCAACCTTGGTCCAGGACGCTACGGTTTCAACCCACGCCCCACCGGCGCATCCAATACCGGCCTGCCCTCCCCGTCCCACCGTACCGGCTGCACGCGCGGCGAACGCTTGCCGGTGCAGCCCATCTCCGGGCCGGGGTTGGCGTGGTACACGATCCACGCGGTGCCGTCGCTCATGTGGAAGAAGCCGTTGTGCCCGGGGGCATAGACGTTCCCCTCCGGGTTCTTGGCGAGAATCGGCTGCTTCGCTTTAGCCCACGCCGTGGCATCCAACGGATTCGCACCGGGCTTGGCGTGCAGCAGGCCGATGGCATAGCCATCCGACCAGCACGCACTGCCGGAGTAGGTAAGGAACAGATCGCCCTTGGGGCCCTGCAGGAACTCCGGGCCCTCCAGGATCTGTCGCCCACCCTGCCGCTCCCACGCCTGGTCCGGGCGCGCGATGATCGTCTCTTTGCCTGTCAGGGTCCACGGGTTCGCCATGGCAACGACGGCCAGCACGCTGTCCGGCCCTACATACGGCGAATAGACGAAGTAGCGTTTGCCCGCAGTGGTGAACGTGGTGCCGTCGATACCAGGGTGTGCGGTGGCGAGCCGGCCCCGATCCCGCCAGGTGCCCTGGGTAGGATCCGCGCTGGCATTCTCCAGCACGAACACGCCGCGGTGCGCGTCCTCCTGCCCTTCCGCCGCGTCACTGGCCGCTGCGGTGTAGTAGATGTACCACCGGCCGTCGATGCGGTGCAGCTCCGGCGCCCAGATGGATTTCGCGTTGGGCCCCGTTGCCGGCGGACGCCACACCGTGATCTCGGATGCCTGGTTGAGTCGCGCGAGATCACTGGTGGCACGAATCGCCAGGCGGTCGCCGTGCGTGCCCATGTAGTAGAACATCTGTCCGTCGCGCACGATCCAGGGATCCGGGCCGGAATCGAGCAGCGGATTGTCCTTGGCCACATCCAGTGCGGAAGCGCCGGCCGATGTCTGTAGAAGTGCTGCCACCACCAGCGCACGAAGCGTGCCGTTGACCATGTTCCCCTCCCGAGGGTTGCCGCGCTGACGAGCTTGCCAGCCGGCCGCCACCAAACCATATAATCAGACAATAGGCAAATCAGTGTGCCGGCCAGCGGTCGGTACCTACACGGAGGCGTCATGGAACATCACGGAAACGACAGCATCATCGGCATCAACTGGGGCAGCTCTAATCTGCGGGCCTATCTGATCGCGCCGGATGGGCGGGTGCTCGACACGCATGAAGAGCCCGCAGGCGTAGCCACGTTGCAACGCGACGGCATGGTGGCGGCGGCAGACAGCATCCGCGCCCGGTGGCCGAAGGCGGGCCATGCCTATGCCGCCGGCATGATCGGCAGCAATGTGGGCTGGGTCGATGCCGGGTATGTGGAGTGCCCTGCCGGCGTAGAGGCCGTCGCGCAACGCCTGGTGCCCATGCGCATCGGCAACCTGAAGCTCAGCATTGTGCCCGGCATGGCGTGCGTGCGGCCCGTGGATGGTGCACCCGATGTGATGCGGGGCGAGGAAACCGAACTGCTCGGCCTGCTCCGCGGGGGCGATGTGGATCCGGACGCCATCGTGGCGTTGCCCGGGACGCATACGAAGTGGATCCAGCTACGCGACGGCCGGGTGGAGAGTTTCATGACCGCCATGTCCGGCGAGCTGTTCGATCGCCTGGCCGGCGGTGGATTGCTGGCATCCATTCTCGAGGGGCCCGGGGCGGTCGGGCCGGCGTTTGCGGACGGCTTGCGTGCAGGGGCGCAGGGCCCGCTGGGATTGGGGGCGTTGTTGTTCGGGGTGCGGGCACGGGTGATTCGGGGGATGCTGGATCGCGCGGAGTCGAGCTCGTATCTGCGTGGGCTGCTGGTGGGGGCGGAGATTGGAGATGCGATGGGTTTGTTCGTGACGATTGGCGAAGGTTCGGCGAGGGCCAGCCAACGGCCGGCGCTACCCGTTGTTGGCTCCGGGCCGGTTGTTGCGCTGTATCGGGCTGCGCTGGAGGAACTGGGCATCGCATCGCAGGCTGTTGCGTCGGCAGACGCTGTGGTGAAGGGCTTTTCGGCCATCCACGCGATGGCGAACGGGGCGCGTTGAGGGATTGGCCCACAAGGCTTGTTGCGTCGCAACGTGCGTATTGTCTGATTATATGTTTTTGTACGCTCCACGACATCGAGGGGAGTCTGGAGCAATGCTTTCTGGGAAGGGAACAGCGGCAGGGTTGATCGGCGTGCTGGCGCTCGCTGCCGTGGGGACGGCGCAGGCGCAGGAGCGGACCGTGATCGGCAGGACGGCGGATGGCACACAGGTGGAATCGATCCTGCTGCGCGACGGTACCGGCATGCAGGCCCGCGTGATCACGCTGGGCGCGGCATTGCACTCGCTGGAAGTGCCCGACCGCGACGGCAAGTACGCCGACGTGCTGCTGGGCGACGGCAACCTGCAGGCCACGCTGGACAAGCCGCAGTACTTCGGCACGGTGGTCGGCCGCTTCGCCAACCGTATCGCCAAAGGCCGTTTCACCCTGGACGGCAGGACCTACCAGGTGCCGGTCAACAATGGCGTCAATGCCCTGCATGGCGGCACGCGTGGTTTCGACAAGGTGGTCTGGAAAGTGGTGGAAGCCACGGCGGACCACGCCACGTTGCAGCACGTGAGTCCTGATGGGGATCAGGGCTTCCCGGGCACGCTCACGGTGACCGCCACCTATGCGTTGAAGGGCAACGGCCGGCTGGAGATAGACTACAGCGCCACCACCGATGCACCGACCATCGTGAATCTGAGCAACCACGCCTATTGGAACCTGTCCGGTGAAGGCGCAGGCTCGGCGATGGAACATGAACTGACCATTCCTGCCGATGCCTACACGCCCGTCGATGCCACGTTGATTCCGACCGGCGTGCTGCAGCCGGTGGGCGGCACGGCCTTCGACTTCCGCAAGGCGAAGCCCATCGGCCGCGACCTGCGCCGTGGCGACGAGCCGCAGCTGCTGATTGGCCAGGGCTACGACCACAACTTCGTGATCAGCAAAGCCCCCTCGCGTGAACTACGTGAAGTGGCCCGCGTGCACGATCCGCGCTCGGGCCGGGTGATGGTGCTGAGTTCCACCCAGCCGGGCCTGCAGTTCTACTCCGGCAACTTCCTGGATGGCAGCACGGTCGGCAAGAGTGGGCGCGTGTACCGCCAGGGCGATGCGATCGCGCTGGAGCCGCAGCTGTTCCCGGATACCCCCAACCAGGCGGCGTTCGGCTCGGGCCGATTGGCACCGGGCGAGACCTATCTGAACCGGATCGTCTACGACTTCTCGACGGACAAGAAGACCGCCAAGCGCCGCTGATCGCGCGCACTGGATGATGGCCGGTCGCCGCACCGGCCCCACGACCTGACACGTACCGCCCGCCTTCCGGTTTCGACCGGGACGGGCAGCTCATGACCGAAGGAGATGCACCTCATGCGTAAGTGGCTTACCCCCTTGTTGGCGACGATGCTCGCCGTGGCCCCGCTGGCCCAGGCGAACGACGCTGCGCGCTGGACCCCGGCCGAAGCCGATGCCTGGTACAGCAAGCAGGACTGGCTGGTCGGCGCGAACTACACCACGTCCAACGCCATCAACCAGCTGGAGATGTTCCAGGCCGAGACATTCGACCCGGAAGCGATCGACCGCGAGCTGCGCTGGGCGCACGAGCAGTTCGGCATGAACACCATGCGTGTGTACCTGCATGACCTGCTCTGGCAGCAGGACAAGGAGGGCTTCCTCAAGCGTGTGGACACCTTCCTGAGCATCGCCGAGAAGAACGGCATCAAGCCGATGCTGGTGCTGTTCGACAGCTGCTGGGACCCGGACCCGGTGCTGGGTCCGCAGCGCCGCCCCATCCCGGGCGTGCACAACTCCGGGTGGGTGCAGAGCCCGAGCCGTCACATGCTGGTGGACCGCGCCAATGACGCACACTTCCAGGACTACGTGGAAGGCGTGATCGGCCACTTCGCCAACGACAAGCGCGTGTTGGCCTGGGACCTCTGGAACGAGCCGGACAACCCCGGTGGCGGCAACTACATGGACAAGCAGCTGAAGGGCGAGCAGGAACGCATTGCCGAGCTGCTGCCGAAGATCTTCGACTGGGCCCGTGCGAAGAAGCCGGTGCAGCCGCTCACCAGTGGCGTATGGATCGGCGACGACTGGTCGCCGGGTGCCACCACGCTGACGTCCATCCAGCGCACCCAGCTGGAACAGTCCGATGTGATCACCTTCCACAATTACGAGCAGCCGGAAGCCTTCGTGTCGCGCATCGCCCAGCTGCGCAAGTACGGTCGCCCGCTCATCTGCACCGAATGGCTGGCGCGCGGTGCCGGCTCCAACGTGGACACCATTCTGCCGATCGCGCGTCGCGAGAACATCGGCATGATCAACTGGGGCTTTGTCGACGGAGCCATCCAGACCCGCTTCCCGTGGGACAGCTGGCAGCGCCCCTACACCATGGAAGCGCCGACCGTGTGGTTCCACGACCTGCTGAAATCCGATGGCACGCCGTACCGTGCCCGCGAGGCGGAGCTGTTCCGCACGCTTGCCAAGACCCCGCGCAAGAACGTGCCCGCCTTCTGATACCCAACACCTGACCGCCCGCCCTCCTTCGAGGGCGGGCCCCCCAACCGCGGCTGCTTTCCGGAATCCGGAGATATAGCCATGACCCGTAGTTAAT
>JAEWLO010000144.1 GCA_023457475.1 Pseudomonadota bacterium
GCGGGTCGGTCCAGGCCCGTACGGTCTACCGCTGCGTGCAGAACGCCACGGTCAGCCTGGCCACCGCCCCGGAGCCGGGCTCGAAATGCACCGCGCAACAGGTGGACGACACCGCCGTGCAGGCCCCGAACCTGTGGGGCAACATGGGGGTGTTCAGCGGCACCCTGTACGAGCGCGAGCAGGACGGCGTGCTGGTCTACTCCACCCGCAACCTGCCCGGGTCCCGGGTGTTCCTGAAGTTCACCGTGACCACTCCGCCCGGTGAGCCTGCCCATGCCGGGCTGGGCCGGGTGGGCCCGCCGCAGCTGAACCGGCATGCGAAGCAGTTCAAGGCGGCGGCGCGCGCCACCGGCGTGGACGACGCCTGGCTGCGCGCGATCGCGCATGCCGAAAGCAATTTCGACGCGGCGGCGGTCTCGCCGAAAGGCGCGCAGGGTGTCATGCAGCTGATGCCCGACACCGCCACCGAACTGGGCGTGCGCGACCCGTTTTCGGCCGAGCAGTCGATCAATGGCGGGGCGCGCTACCTGCAGGCCCTGCTGAAGCGCTACCAGGGGAATCGCACGCTGGCGGCCGCCGCCTACAACGCGGGCATCGGGGCGGTCACGCGCTACCGCGGCGTGCCGCCTTACGCCGAAACCCTGGCCTATGTGGAGAAGGTGGGGGCACTGTATGCACGCTATCAGGCGGCGATGGGGATCAGAACCGAAACGCCGGCCCGCTAGGCGGGCCGCGGGGTCATTGCCGGTACAGCGGATAGTGCTCGACGCGGCCCACCCGGCGGATCGCCTTCTGCACGTCATCGCGTTGTTTGAGCGCGTTCCACCGCGCGTCGAGTACCGCATCGGAGGGCAGCGGCGGGGCCTGTCGCATATCCTGCAGATGCGTCAGCGTATTGATGCGTTCCATCGGGTTGTGCAGCAGCTGGATCAGCAGTGCGGCGGCTTCATCCATGCGGTCGTCGATCAGCAGGGCGTACAGGTACAGCGCCGGGTTATCGATGCGCTGGGTCTGCAGGGTATCGCGGGCGCGCTGCGCTGCTGCGGCGTCGTTGAGCTGCAGCGCGGCGCGCAGGGTGATCGCATCGCGTTGCCCCTCGCCGTACCGGGTCAGTTCGGTGAGGGGGGAGACGGTCTGACGTGCCAGGGCGGGACGGTGCAGGCCGGCATACAGGTAACCGAGGTTCAGCACCGGGCCGACCGCGTCGACGTCAGGGTCGGCTACGCGGGTGGCCATGATCTGGGTAGCCACCGCCTCGTCGCTGCGTCCAAGCCGGAGCTGGGCCACGGCGCGGCTTTCCAACAGCGCCGCAAGATACCGCGCGCCTTGTGGCGGTGGGCCCTTGGCGTCGGCAGCAAAGGTCGCCAGCGTCTCGGTCATGCTCAGCACTTCGTCGGTCTCGCCGACAGTGAGCAGCGCGTTTGCCAACTGCACGGCGTTCTCGCCGTAGCCCCACGCGAGCGTGGCTCCCACGCGCAGGCGGTCGATGTGGCGGCGGGCGGCGGATACGGGATCGAAGCGTGGATCATCCCGGCGCAGGTAGCGGTCGAAGCGCTTGTCGCTGCGCAGCGCCACCAGGGTGAGGGGAGTGTCGATGCGCTCCAGCGTGGCGGCCACCGCGTCGCGGTCGTCGGCCTCCGCCTGCAGCGTCGCCAGCGTCACCCAGAGATCCATCGGCTCCACGCCCTGGTTCTTCCAGCCGTGATCGAACAGTGCCTGCAGCACGGCGCGGCGCTTGTCGGGGAGGGGCCTCAAGGCCGCGTCGAGATGCCAGACCAGTTCGCTCCCAACCTGCACCTCGCCACCCGGAACCTGCACTGCCTGGATGAGGCTGTCCGCAGCGCGATCGAACTGCTTGTCGAACACCTGGTTGCCGGCCAGCGTCGCCCGCGCGCTGGCATTGCGCGGGTCCAGCGCGACCGCCTTGGCCAGGCGCTGGTCGGCCACATCCGGCTGTTGCTGTTCTGCTGCCACCCACGCCGCCATTTCCCAGGCCGCACTCTGCGACGCCGCATCCAGACCACCCAGGCGCGGGTCGGCCAGCAGCCGGTCGTACGCGATGCCGGCACCCAGCACGTCCCTGTCGACGGCCTGCTTGGCCGCGGCAGCGAGCAATGCGCGGTAGGCCGGATCACCGGTGGCTGCGGTCTCGGCGGGTTCGACGGTGTCCGCAGGCACGGCGTAGGCCGTCGTTGCGGTACCGCACATCATCAACAACAGAACAAGCGCACTACCGAAACGACGGAACATGCAGATTTCCTTAGCTGCCAAACAACGGGTAGTGATCGATGCGTCCGACCCCGCGCACCGCCGCCTGCACGTCGGCGCGCTGCTTCAGTGCCCGGTACCGTGCATCCAGCTCTGCGCTTTCCGGCAAGGGCGGGGTGTCGCGCAGGTCCTGCAAGTCGAACAGGGCATCCATGCGCTGCCCGGGGTCGGCCAGCTGCTGGATCAGCGAGGCGGCCGCGTCGTCCATGCGGTTGTCCAGCAGCAGCGCCTCGCGGTACAGCATGGGGTTGTCCTGGCGCTGCACAAGCAGCCGTTCGCGGGCGGCGTCGGCGGCGGCGGTGTCCTTGAGCTGCAGGGCGGCACGCAGGGCAATCAGGTCACTGAAACCTTTGCCGAACGGGCTCAGGTTCGGCAGGGCATCGATGGTCTGGCGGGCCAGCGCGGGGCGATGCAGCCCGACATACAGCCTGGCGAGATTGAGGCGTTGGCTGACCGGGTCCTGCGCGGGGTCTGCCATGCGCACCGAGAGCATGCCCGCGTTGACCGCATCGTCGAAGCGGCCCAGCCGCAGCAGGGCGACGGCGCGCTTGTCCAGCATCCAGGCCAGGTCGCGCGCCCCTTCGTCCGGTCGTTGCGCGAGTTCGCTGGCGTACGCTGCCACCGAATCGGTCATGCCGACCACTTCGTCATTCTCGCCCGCGACCAGCAGCGCACTCACCAACTCGACCGCAGGCAGATTGAAGCCGGGGGTGAGCATGGTGTCCACCCGAAGCCGGTCGATGTGGCGGCGCGCCGCCGCGACCGGGTCGTAGCGCGGATCGTCGCGGCGCAGGAAGGGGTCGAAGCGCTTGTCGCTGCGCAGCCTGACCAGGGTCAGCGCATCGTCGATCCGCTCGAGCGTGGCCGCGACCTTGTCACCCTGGCCGGCATCCACCTGCAGCGCCGCCAGGTTGACCCACAGTTCCATCGGCTCGACGCCCTCGATTTTCCAGCCGCGGTCGAACAGCCCCTCCAGCAGTGCCCGCTGCTTGTCCGGTGCCTGCTTGAGCCGCGTGTACAGCTGCCACACCAGGCTGCCGTCCAGGTCCGGCGCGCCGTCCGTGTCGGCAATCGCCTGAAGCAGGTTGTCGACCCCGGCATCGAGCTCTCCCACGTACAGCTGGTGCCGCGCCAGCTGCAGGCGCGCCTCGGCGTTGTGCGGATCCAGTTGCAGCGCAGTGTCCAGCCGCTGCCTGGCCAGCGGGCCCTGTCCCTGCAGTCCGGCTACCCGTGCGGCGAACACCCAGGTGCGACTCTGTACATCCGGATCCAGCGTTGCCATGCGCGGATCGATCAGCAGGCGGTCATAGGCGATGGCTGCGCCCAGCGTGTCGCCGCCCACGCCCTGCATGGTGGCGTCGCGCAGCAGGTCGATGAAGGTGGGGTCGCCGCGGAGGGTTTTCTCCGCCCCATCGACGGCAACGTGCGCATCAGGCGTTCCGGCCTTGGCCGGCGCGATCGTACCCAGCACGAACAACAGCGCCAGCGCACTGGCGGAACAACGGAACATGCGGATTTCCTTCCTTGGCACAGGGCTCGATTGAAACCGGAATGCGGCACCGGCACAAGCACAGGGCTGGGCACGGCGAGGGCAAGCGGCTAAGGTTAGGCGCTGGAATCGAGCAGGGACCGCAATGACGCGCGTGCAGGGACGTCCGCTGGCGACGGCAGTGGTTGCGATGGTGGTGGTGGCGATGGGCGCAGCCCTGGCGTGGACGTTCCTGCAGACGGACTCGGCTCCCGAACCGCTGCCGGGGCCGGTCCCCACCGCACTGGGCTGGGTGCCGCAGATCGAGGTGCTGGCCGGTGATGGCGTGGAGGGCCTGCGTGACGGTGCGGGCGCACAGGCCCGGTTCGCCGACCCCTATGGTCTGGTCGTGGACACGCAGGGCGTGCTCTACGTGGCCGACGCAGGCGACAACAACCGCATCCGCCGGGTCTACCCGGACGGCCGCGTGGACACTCTGGCCGGGCAGGGCGAGGGCTGGCGCGACGGTCCCGCAGTGCAGGCGCAGTTCAACACCCCTTCGCAGATCGCGCTGGACGCGGTCGGCAACCTGTTCGTTGCCGACACCGGCAATCACGTGATCCGCCGCATCGGCACCGACGGCACGGTCAGCACGCTCGCCGGTGACGGGCAGCCCGGCCACGCCGACGGTCCGGCCGCGCAGGCCCGGTTCAATGGCCCGATGGGGGTGGCGGTGGATGCACACGGTCGCGTGTACGTGGCCGACACCTGGAACGACCGCATCCGCGTGATCGAGCCCGACGGCCAGGTGCGGACGCTGGCCGGCGGCGATGCACCGGGGAATGTCGACGGAGCCGGCGCAGGGGCGCGCCTGGATACCCCGGTATCGCTGGCGCTGGATGGTCACGGCAACCTGCTCATCGCCGATCTCTACAACAATGCGATCCGCCGGCTGGCACCCGACGGCACGGTCGACACACGGGTTTCCGCCGGCGGTATGGTCGACGGCCCGATCGCTCTGGCGGTCACCCACGACGACGTGCTGTACGTGACCGATATCAACGGCAAGCTGGTGCAGGTGTCACCGCATGGCCACGCGGTGGCGCTGGTGGGCGTGCCTCCGCAACCCCGCTTCTCGCGGCCCAGTGCGGTGGCATTGGATGCCGACGGCGGGCTGTACCTCAGCGATGCCGCGTCCTACCGCGTCCATCACCTCCGCGTGTTGCCGGTGGCCGCGACGCCCGCACCGGCCCTGATCGGCCCGGCTGCGGATGCGCCCTTGCCGGCGACCGGGGGACGTTGGCCGCTGGCCCCGCAGACGGGTTGGCACGAAGTGGTCGGCACGCTGGGGGAAGTGCGTGGCAACTTCAGTGGCGAGAGCCGCCACCACCTGCACGACGGGTTCGATATCCGCGGCGACGTGGGCCAGACCGTGCTCGCCATCGCCGACGGCAAGATCAGCTCCCCGTTCCCGGCGTGGACGGTCGGCGGTCAGGCGGAGGGACTGTCGCTGGACCGCCTGCGCTACATCCACATGAAGGTCGGGCGCGATGCACGCGATCGTGCCTTCGATGCGCGCTGGCCGCAGCTGCTCGACCTGGATGGGAAGCTGGAGCGGGTGCGCGTGCGCCGTGGCACACGTTTCAAGGCAGGCGATCCGCTGGGCAGCATCAACCGCATGGCGCACGTGCATCTGAGCGTGGGAGCCAGTGGCTTCGAACGCAACGCCGTGGCGCTGGGCTTCACCGGCTATGCCGACGACTTCGCGCCGCGCATCACCGGCGTGGAGGTGCTGGACGATCTGGACCAGCCGCTGCGGCCCGGCCCCGACGGCCGCGTGGCGATTCCGCGTGAGGGCCCCGGCGTGCAGTTCGTGGTGGAAGCGTGGGACCAGGTCGACCGCAACCTGCCGCGCCGTCGCCTCGGCCTGTACCAGGTGGGTTACCAGCTGCTGGATGCGGCCGGCCAACCGCTGCAGGGGTATGAGCAGCCGCGCTTCAACATCGTCTTCAACCGCATGCCGCGCGAACGCAGTGCGACCATGGTGGCGTACGCGCCGGACAGCGGTATCACCGTGCATGGCAGCGCGGTGACACGCTTCCGCTACCTCGTTACCAATACCGTGCGCGATGGGTTGGTGGAAACCGGTCGCTGGCAACCGGGTGCGTTGCCGGCAGGGGATTACATCCTGCGTGCAAGTGCGCGCGATTACAGCGGCAATGAAGCGGTGGGCCCGCGCGAGCTGAAGCTCACCGTGCTGCCGTGACGCCACCGCCGCGTAGTGCCGGGCTCGCCCGGCAATGGCATCACGCGACCGCCAACCCCACCCGCGCGCGTTCGGCATCCATGTCCGCCAACGGCCGCACCTCGATGCTGCCGAAGCGCGCCCACGGAAATTCGTGGGCGATGCGCATGGCCGTTTCCGCATCGGGCGCGTTGATCAGGTTGAAGCCGGCCAGCAGTTCGCGGGTTTCAGCGAACGGGCCATCGATGATCCGGCTCTGGTCCTGGCGGGTCCGCAGTGTGCGCGCCTTCGCCACCGGCTGCAGCTGCTGGCCCAGCACCAGCGTGCCCTTGGCCTGCAGTTCAGCCGCATGTTCGAGGCAGCCGCGCATGAGCGTGTCGTACTCGTCCTGCGGCAGGGCTTCCAGCAGGACCGGATCGATGTAGATGAGCAGAGCAAATTGCATGGCCAGGCACCGGGATCGGGGAGGGCCATGATGCCGCAGCCCGCGCGTCGGCGGTGTTGCGGTGCGGGATGCGGCCGGCCAATCAGGCTTCTAACGTCATCAAATGACGCACCCGGAATTTTTTTTGCCGAGGATGTCGATCCGGGCTCCACTGGCGCGTCGTATGTCATGAAGGGCCCGCAGACCGGGTCCGTAAACAGGACACGACAATGAAAGTGATGGTGATCGTGAAGGCCACGCCGGCATCCGAGG
Organism: Pseudomonadota bacterium; assembly: GCA_023457475.1. Taxonomy (GTDB): domain Bacteria; phylum Pseudomonadota; class Gammaproteobacteria; order Xanthomonadales; family Xanthomonadaceae; genus Stenotrophomonas. The sequence continues at coordinate 6,679 of JAEWLO010000144.1, forward strand.
CGGGGGTGCTGCCCACTGAAGCTGAATTCGCGGCGATGGGCAGTTTCAACGAGGAGCTGGTCAAGGCCGGCATCATGCTGGCGGGCGATGGCCTGCATCCCACCAGCCGCGGACACCGGGTGGTGTACAGCGGGGCTGCGCCGCGGGTGATCGATGGCCCGTTCGCCGAGACCCGCGAGCTGATAGCCGGCTTCTGGCTGTGGCAGGTGCGCTCGATGGACGAGGCGCTGGAGTGGATCAAACGTGCGCCCTTCGGCCCGAATGATGCCGTGGAGCTGCGTCAGGTCTATGCCTATGAAGATTTCGGCGACGCGTTGACCCCCGAACTGCGTGCCCGCGAAGAACGTCTGCGTGAACAGATCGGCCAGCAGGACTGAACCCCCCATCACCCGAGGACACCACCATGAAACTGATTCCCTTCCTGGGCTTTTCCGGCCAGACCCATGAGGCCATGGCCTTCTACGCCACGGTGCTGAACGGCAAGGTCGTCTCCGAAATGAAGTACAGCGACATGCCGCCGGACCCCAGCATGGAGGGCTGCGGCGACGCCGCCGGCCCGGGCGATCCGAACTGGGTGGCACACAGCCAGCTGGAAGCGGACGGCGCGGTGCTGATGGCCGCCGACGGCCCGCCGTCGGAAGGCACCGGCAGCACCACCATCAACATCGACGTGGGCAGCATCGAAGAGGCCGAGCGCGTGTTCAAGGCCCTCGCCGAAGGCGGCAAGGTGACCTTCCCGATCGGCGAAACCTTCTGGGCGCACCGCTGGGGCATGCTGGAGGACCGCTACGGCAAGCCGTGGATGGTGAACTGCATGAAGTCCTTCTGAGATATCTGAAGATCCGAACACGGTAGCGCCGAAGAGAACGGCAGGAGCCGTTCTCA
>JAEWLO010000145.1 GCA_023457475.1 Pseudomonadota bacterium
GTCCTGCCCAAGGACACCTCCCTGGCCACGCGTTTCACGCGCGACATCTCCCTGAATCTGCCGCTGGTCTCGGCCGCCATGGACACCGTGACCGAGGCACGCCTGGCCATCGCCATCGCGCAGGAGGGCGGCATCGGCGTGGTGCACAAGAACATGACGGCCGAGCAGCAGGCGGCCGAGGTCGCCAAGGTCAAGCGGCACGAGTCCGGCGTGGTGCACGACCCGGTGGTCATCACGCCCGAGCACACGGTGCTGCAGGTGCTGGAGCTGTCGGAGAACCTGGGCATCTCGGGCTTTCCGGTGTGCGACGGCGGCAAGGTGGTCGGCATCGTCACCAGCCGCGACGTGCGCTTCGAGACGCGCTACGACGTCAAGGTGCGCGAGATCATGACCCCGCGCGAGAAGCTCATCACCGTCAACGAAAAGGACGGCACCACGCCCGCCCAGGCCAAGCAGCTCCTGAACCGCCACAAGCTCGAGCGCCTGCTGGTCGTGAACGACGCCTTCGAGCTCAAGGGCCTGATCACGGTCAAGGACATCAACAAGCAGACCATCTTCCCCAACGCCGCGCGCGACGCCGCCGGCAGCCTGCGCGTGGCCGCTGCCGTGGGCGTGGGCCCGGGCACCGAGGAGCGCGTGGCCGCGCTGGTCAAGGCCGGGGTCGACGCCATCGTGGTGGACACCGCGCACGGCCACAGCAAGGGCGTGATCGACCGCGGGCGCTGGGTGAAAAGCAACTACCCGCAGGTGCAGGTCATCGGCGGCACCATCGCCACCGGCGCCGCCGCGCTGGCGCTGGTCGAGGCCGGCGCCGACGCGGTCAAGGTCGGCATCGGCCCAGGCTCGATCTGCACCACGCGCATCGTCGCCGGCGTGGGCGTGCCGCAGATCATGGCCATCGACAGCGTGGCCACGGCGCTGAAGGGCACGGGCGTGCCGCTGATCGCCGACGGCGGCATTCGCTTCTCGGGCGACATCGCCAAGGCCATCGCGGCTGGCGCGTCCACGGTGATGATGGGCGGCATGTTCGCCGGCACCGAGGAAGCGCCCGGCGAGGTCATCCTCTACCAGGGCCGCAGCTACAAGAGCTACCGCGGCATGGGCTCGATCGGCGCCATGCAGCAGGGCAGCGCCGACCGCTACTTCCAGGAAGCCACTACCGGCAACCCCAACGCCGACAAGCTGGTGCCCGAGGGCATCGAGGGCCGCGTGCCGTACAAGGGCTCGATGGTCAGCATCGTCTTCCAGATGGCTGGCGGCGTGCGCGCGGCCATGGGCTACTGCGGCTGCGCGACGATTGCCGAGATGAACGACCGCGCCGAGTTCGTCGAGATCACCGCCGCCGGCATCCGCGAGTCGCACGTGCACGACGTGCAGATCATCAAGGAAGCACCGAACTACCGCGCCGACTGACAATACTTCAGTATTGATAGCGCCCGGCCCTTGATGCATAAGGGCCGGGCGCTGATTTGTTTCAAAACCGCCATGCAACACGACAAGATCCTTATCCTCGACTTCGGCTCCCAGGTCACCCAGCTCATCGCGCGCCGGGTACGCGAGGCACATGTGTACTGCGAGGTGCACCCGTGCGACGTGGGCAGCGACTGGGTGCGCCAGTTCGCCGCAGATGGCCGCCTGAAGGGCGTGATCCTGTCGGGCAGCCACGCCAGCGTGTACGAGGTCGAGGACCGCGCGCCGGACGCGGTGTTCGAGCTCGGCGTGCCGGTGCTGGGCATCTGCTACGGCATGCAGACCATGGCCATGCAGCTGGGCGGCAAGGTCGAGGGCTCGCATTCGCGCGAGTTCGGCTACGCCGAGGTGCGCGCGCACGGCCACACCCAACTCCTCAAGGACATCCAGGATTTCGCCACGCCCGAGGGGCACGGCATGCTGAAGGTGTGGATGAGCCACGGCGACAAGGTCACCGAGCTGCCGCCGGGCTTCAAGGTGATGGCCTCCACGCCGTCGTGCGCGATTGCCGGCATGGCCGACGAGGCGCGGGGCTACTACGCCGTGCAGTTCCACCCCGAGGTCACGCACACGCCGCAGGGCGCGGCGCTGCTGGCGCGCTTCGTGCTGGAGATCTGCGGCGCGCGCGCCGACTGGGTCATGGGCCACTACGTGGACGAGGCCGTGGCGCGCATCCGCGCCGAGGTGGGTGACGAGGAGGAAGTGCTGCTGGGCCTGTCCGGCGGCGTGGACTCGTCCGTGGCCGCGGCGCTGATCCACCGCGCCATCGGCGACCGCCTGACCTGCGTGTTCGTGGACCACGGCCTGCTGCGCCTGCACGAGGGCGACATGGTCATGGAGATGATCGCCGGCAAGCTGCACGCGCGCGTCATCCGCGTGGACGCCAGCGACATGTTCCTGGGAAAGCTGGCGGGCGTGCAGGACCCGGAGGCCAAGCGCAAGATCATCGGCGGCCTGTTCGTCGACGTGTTCAAGGCCGAGGCCCAGAAGCTTAAGGCCGCCGGCGGTGGGCACCGCGGCGTCACCTTCCTGGCGCAGGGCACTATCTACCCGGATGTGATCGAGTCCGGCGGCGCCAAGAGCAAGAAGGCCGTGACCATCAAGAGCCACCACAACGTCGGTGGCCTGCCCGAGCAGCTGGGGCTGAAGCTGCTGGAGCCGCTACGCGACCTGTTCAAGGACGAGGTGCGCGAGCTCGGCCTGGCCCTGGGCCTGCCGCGCGAGATGGTGTATCGCCACCCGTTCCCCGGCCCCGGCCTGGGCGTGCGCATCCTGGGCGAGGTGAAGAAGGAATACGCCGACCTGCTGCGCCGCGCCGACGCCATCTTCACCGAGGAGCTGCGCAATACCGTCGACCCGGCCACCGGCAAGAGCTGGTACGAGCTGACCAACCAGGCCTTCACCGTGTTCCTGCCGGTGAAAAGCGTGGGCGTGATGGGCGACGGCCGCACCTACGACTACGTGGTCGCGCTGCGCGCCGTGCAGACCACCGACTTCATGACCGCCGACTGGGCCGAGTTGCCGTATGCGCTGCTCAAGCGCGTGTCGGGCCGCATCATCAACGAGGTACGCGGCATCAACCGCGTGACCTACGACGTGTCGAGCAAGCCGCCGGCGACGATCGAGTGGGAGTGAATTGAGGTCTTTCGGGGACTATCGCTAGTTATCGAAAAACTGACGTAACGTGTTGATTTCAAAAGAAATACGTCACGGCGGCTATCGGTGGCTATCGCCCGCCAGCAAAAACGGTTGGCGGTAAAGCTGACGGTAAGAACCTGAGGTCTGATCAAGACCCTCCCGTTTACTATTGAGACCAAACCGGTCTTTGACGGTAATACGCTCCCCTGGAATGCTTGTTTCATGCGGCTTTCCGGGCATCGACGGGTCTCCTGGCCCCTGACGGTAAAAGCCGTCACGAACAGGAGGAAAAACCTCGATGCTTACTGACACAGCACTGCGCAACCTGAAGCCTAAGTCCTTGATTTATAAGGCTTCTGACCGGGACGGGATGTACGTGACGGTATCGACCGCCGGTACCGTCACCTTCCGCTACGATTACCGTCTCAACGGGCGCCGCGAAACCCTGACCATCGGTCGCTACGGCGCGGGTGGCATCTCGCTGGCGTTGGCCCGCGAAAAGCTGCTCGACGCCAAGAAGGCCGTCGCTGCAGGCCGTTCCCCGGCACTGGAGAAGCAGCGCGAGAAGCGCCGGCGCACCGCGGCCAAGAACTTCGGCGACGTGGCGCTCAAGTGGCTGGCGGACGCCAAGATGGCCGACAGCACGCGCGCGATGCGCAAGCATGTTGTTGACCGCGACATCCTTCCGGTGTTCAGGAGCCGGCTGCTCAACGAAATCACCGCCGATGACCTGCGGGCCTTGTGCAACAAGGTGAAGGCGCGCGGGGCGCCTGCCACTGCGGTGCATGTCCGCGACATCGTGAAGCAGGTCTATTCCTTTGCCATCCTGCATGGGGAGAGGGTGGACAACCCGGCCAACGACGTGGCGGCCGCCTCGATCGCCACCTTCGTGCCGAAAGACCGGGCGCTGTCGCCGAGCGAGATTCGGCTGGCGTTCCACCAATTGGAGTCCATCGCGACCTACCCGACGATCCGCCTGGCGCTGCGCATGGTCCTGCTGACCCTGGTGCGCAAGAGCGAACTGATCGAGGCCACCTGGAGCGAGATCGACTTCGAGAACGCGACCTAGACGATTCCAAAGCAGCGCATGAAGGGGCGCAACCCTCACGTGGTCTATCTGTCGCGGCAGGCGCTGGACATCCTCGTGGCGTTGCACACCTGCCCGGCTGGCTCGAAGTTTGTGCTGCCGTCGCGTTATGAGCCGACCCGTTGCATGTCGCATGCGACCTTGAACCGCGTGACCCAGCTCATCGCGGCGCGAGCCCAGGCCGCAGGCCTGCCGCTGGAGCCCTTCACGGTGCATGACCTGCGCCGGACCGGCTCAACGCTGCTCAACGAAGTGGGGTTCAACGGCGACTGGATCGAAAAGTGCCTGGCGCACGAGGAAGGGCGTTCCTCGCGCTCGATCTACAACAAGGCCGAGTACGCCGAGCAGCGGCGGCACATGCTCCAAGAGTGGGCGGACATGGTCGATGCCTGGATCGACGGGCGCACCCATGTGCCAAAGCTGTTGCCAGAGAACGTATCGGTCCCGGTTCTCAGCGCGGCTTTGTGAAGGGAGGGCCGCATGATGACCGTATCGAGACTCCCTTTCGGCGACCCGGGCATGGTTTGAACAGGGGCTGAAAAGATCACTCTGAGTAATCTTTTATGGCCTTTATTGAACCGGTCGATCTTGGCGGAGGTTTATGAATATGATATTTTGGGTACTATGGATGCTCAAAATTCAGGAAAATTGAACCGGTTGCTGGCCGAACTGGGCGATACGCGCTTGGTGTCCAGCCGCTGGCTGCGGGCGCACGGCTACTCCAACAGCCTT
>JAEWLO010000146.1 GCA_023457475.1 Pseudomonadota bacterium
GTGCCGTCACAGCGGGTCAGATGGCGCACGCTGCCGCCGGTGGCACTGGCCAGCAGGACGTCGCAGCGGCCGTCGGTGCCAAACCGGGCAAAGGCGATCTCGCGACCGTTCGGCGACCAGTTCGGGAAGCGGTCGGAGTGGGCGGCCGGCGTTTCGGCCAGCACCCGTGCCGGCGCGTTGCCGGAGGTCTGCAGCTTGATCGTGCTGCCATCCTGGGTGTCCTTCTCCGCCTCATAGGCGACCAGCGAGCCGTCAGGCGACACCGTGGGATAGGTTTCAAACCCCGCCGTGGCGGTGATCAACCGATACGGACGCGGCGGGCTGCCCACCACCCGGCTGCCGTCCTCGAGCACGCCGGTGCCCGTGGCGGCCGGTGCGGCGCGCTGGTTGAGCAGCGCGGCCATCACCAGCAGTGCAATGAGCATCGCCAGGCCCACGGCGAGGAACACGTAGCGGCGGATGCGTCGCCAACGGCTGCGGGGACGCGGCTTCGGTGCCGTCAGCGGATTGTCGGTGCCGGGCGTGCCTGCCTCCGCCTCCTCCACGCGGGCGGAAGCGTCTTCCACCGGTGCGCCCACCGGCGTCACCGGCTGCAGCAACCGGTAGCCGGTCTTGGCGATGGTCTCGATATAGACGGTGCCAGCGTCGTCATCGCGCACGAATGCCTTGCGCAGCTGGGTGATCGCCTGGGTGAGTACATCATTCGTCGGCAACGTGTCCGGCCATACCTCGGCGAACAGCTCGTCACGCGTCACCACCGCACCGGGCACCCGCATCAATGCCTTGAGCACGCCCAGTGCCTTGGGCGTCAACCGACGCGGACGACGCGCACCCGGCACCGTCACTTCACGCAGCGAGAGCGTGACCGTGCATTCGCCGATCTGGATCACATCGGCAGGGGAGGTCTCACTGACGGGGCTGATCATTCCACTAGTACGCGAAACAACGGTGACAACAGGAATGCAGCATTCATCCACACATGCAGTGAACAACGAACCGCCAGATTCCGCAAAAAGCATCGGCGCAAGAGGCAAACACGTCGAAGGCGGCGAATACTAGCCTATGCCGGTTAACTGCGCCTGTGCGTGCAGACAACATCAGGCCCTCTCTCGCCGACGAAAACCCATAATCTGCTGCACTATTCGCGCCTTCGGGCGCGAAATTTTTATGTGCGATTCAGTTTTTCATTAACGCAGATTCAGTTTCGTGCATGTCGCAACATCGTCAATCCGACCAGCCGCGATACCACCAGCGCTACGTACATCACGCCTGCGAACTGTTCCAGCATGACCAGCGCGCGTGCCTGCGAGTGCACCGGCACCACGTCGCTGAGGCCTACCCCGGACAGTAAACTGAAGCTTAGATAAAGCAGCTCCATCCAGCTGCGCAGTTCTGAGTCGCTGGTGGCGAGAAAACTGCCAGGAAACCACTGCTGGCATACGGCGAACGCGAATGCGAAACCCCAGGCCAGCAAGGTGAAGGTAGCGCCGGCGGCGAACAGTTCGTCGCGGGTCACCTTGTGGTCCTGCAGCATGTAGGCGATCAGGCTGCCCGCGGTGTAGAAGTACAGCAGCGACTCGAGCAGCTGCGCGGTGGTTACCAGCGCTGGCCGGCCCAGCAGCGCCCCCGAGAGGGAAAAAATCACCGACGGGATGGCCAGCACCAGCGCCACCCACATGCCCAGGGGACTGCGCCGTACCACCCACAGGGCCAGGCCGAGCACGACGATGCCGAAGGCCCCGAACAGCGCGCGGCTGGCCCCCGCTTCGTCCATGGCCGGGTACAGCAGCACGCCCAGCAGCTGCACGGCCAGCAGCCAGGCGGAGGGATGCCGGCGGGCGATCGCCAGCCACTTGGTGGTGCGTGCGATGCCCATGGTGATCCCCTTCCCGGCTGCGTTGCCGCCGAGCTTAGCCCGCGCCGGTCTGCCCGCGCACGTCCTGGCTGATCTTCATCGAGCAGAAGTGCGGCCCGCACATCGAGCAGAAATGGGCCTCCTTGTGGGCGTCCTTTGGCAGGGTTTCATCATGGAATTCACGCGCCTTCTCCGGATCGAGGCCGAGATGGAACTGGTCTTCCCAGCGGAACTCGAAGCGTGCCTTGCTCAGCGCGTTGTCACGCACCTGCGCGCCGGGGTGGCCCTTGGCCAGGTCCGCGGCGTGCGCGGCGATGCGATACGCCATGATGCCGTCGCGCACGTCCTGGCGATTCGGCAGGCCCAGGTGTTCCTTGGGCGTCACATAACAGAGCATGGCTGTACCGTACCAGCCGATCATCGCCGCCCCGAACGCGCTGGTGATGTGGTCGTAGCCGGGCGCGATGTCGGTGGTGAGCGGCCCCAGCGTGTAGAACGGCGCTTCACCGCATTCGCGCAGCTGCTTGTCCATGTTCTCCTTGATCAGCTGCATCGGCACATGACCGGGCCCCTCGATGATCGTCTGCACATCGTGCTTCCAGGCGATCTTCGTCAGCTCGCCCAGCGTTTCCAGTTCGCCGAACTGCGCGGCATCGTTTGCATCGGCGATGCAGCCGGGGCGCAGGCCATCGCCGAGCGAGAAGCTCACGTCGTAGGCCTTCATGATCTCGCAGATATCTTCGAAGTGGGTGTAGAGGAAATTCTCCTGCTGGTGCGCCTGGCACCAGCGCGCCATGATCGATCCACCGCGCGAGACAATGCCGGTCACGCGGCCGGCGGTGAGCGGCACGTAACGCGCCAGTACGCCGGCATGGATCGTGAAGTAGTCCACGCCCTGCTCGGCCTGTTCGATCAGAGTGTCGCGGAAGACCTCCCAGCTCAACGCCTCGGCACGGCCATCGACCTTCTCCAGGGCCTGGTACAGCGGCACGGTTCCGATCGGGACGGGCGAATTGCGGATGATCCACTCACGCGTCTCGTGGATGTGCTTCCCGGTGGAGAGATCCATCACGGTGTCCGCGCCCCATCGGATCGCCCACACCAGCTTCTCCACTTCTTCGGCGATGCCGGACGACACCGCGCTGTTGCCGATGTTGGCGTTGATCTTGGTCAGGAAATTGCGCCCGATGATCATCGGCTCGCTTTCCGGGTGGTTGATGTTGTTGGGGAGTACCGCGCGCCCTCGTGCGATCTCGTCGCGCACGAACGCGGGGGTGATCCGCCCAGGCAACGTCGCGCCGAACGGCTGCCCCGGGTGCTGCGTGCGCAGCGCGGCGTCGGCCAGTGCGTCCAGGCGCTGGTTCTCGCGGATGGCCACGAATTCCATCTCCGGCGTGATGAGGCCGCGCCGCGCGTAGTGCATCTGGGTCACGTTGGCACCCTGACGCGCGCGCCGCGGCTGCGCGCGCGCCGGAAAGCGGACCGCGTCCAGCCGTGCGTCGCAGGCACGCGCGCGCCCGAACACCGAGCCCAGCCCCTCCATGGGCGCGGTATCGCCGCGTTCAGCGACCCAGTCCGCGCGCAATGCTGCCAGGCCCCGGGAGAGGTCTATGGCGGCCTGCGGATCCGTATACGGGCCGGAGGTGTCGTACACCGTCAACGGCGCATTCGCCCCACCGCCCAGTGCGGCAGGGCTGTCGGCCAGCACGATCTCGCGCATGGGCACCTGCAGGTCCGGGCGGGAGCCCGGCACATGAATCTTGCGCGAGCCGGGAATCGGCTGGGTCACCGCTTCGGAAAGGCGCTGGGCCTGCTGCTGGAGGTCGGAAAGCTGTGCATTCATCGGGCATCGTCCTGGTACGGCGGAAATCGCCTGGAAAGGGACGAAGCGGCGGCGCACGGCCAACGCATCACGGACGGTCTTCGGGCGCGGGGGGCCCTGCGGCGCGGTGCATCGGCAGATACGAAGCTTCCCTACGCCGGTATGAGCCGGATCAGGTTCGAAGGGACTGTCTCAACCGTGGCCACCAGGCCGCGGTACCCCCGCTTCAGCCGCTATTGGACCACACCGGCGACGGCCCGTGAACGGTCCGACCACACGCGGACGGCTAGACTGCCCCTCGGCTCACCCTGGTACGGAGACACGCCCGCATGGTGTTCCGCCTGTCCATCGCGCTGGTGCTTGCACTGGTCCTGATCGCCGGCATCGCGCCCGGCCCCTTCAACGCCGTGGTCCAGACCGGACTGGCGCAGATCGTCAAGAGTGCGGGCTGGCTCTACCTGCTGATCGTGTTCATCACGCTCTCGTTCCTCCTGTACCTGGCGTTCGGGCGGTTCGGGAGCCTGCGCATCGGCGGCGAGGACGCCGAACCCGAGTTCTCCAACGCGAGCTGGCTTTCCATGCTGTTCGCCGCCGGCATGGGCATCGGGCTGGTGTTCTGGGGTGCCGCCGAGCCCGTTTCACACTTTGTGATTCCGCCGGAAGGCCTGCCCCCCCAGAGCATGGAGGCGGCGCGTGCCTCCATGCGCTATGCGTTCTTCCACTGGGGCCTGCATCCGTGGGCGATCTATGCACTGATCGGTCTGGCCATGGCGTGGTTCCAGTTCAACCGTAATGGACGGGGACTCATCAGCGACCTGCTTCAGCCGATCATCGGCGCGCATCACCGGGGCTGGATCGGCACGGTGGTGGAT
>JAEWLO010000147.1 GCA_023457475.1 Pseudomonadota bacterium
CCGCAGGTGCGTCCTGCGCAACTGCCGTTCTCGATGAAGAGCACGGCCGAATGGCCGGGGTCGCCGGTGGGCGCGGGCACACCCCGCTCCACGAAGAACGTGGCCGAGTGCGCACCATGCAGGCCGGCGGGAATCACAAACGGCCGGAGTACGGTATAGCTGCGATACGGCACGCCCTGGCTGGATTCATCGGCTCCAACGATGCGCGGCACGCTTCCGCTGCGCGCAAGCGCGGTGTTCCATGCTCTCAGGTCGGCCGGCGTGGTGTTCCGGAGGATGCCCGCGCGCACGGCCGCATCGAGGCCGGCCTGGCCGGGGAGGGGCTGGTCCTTGAGGTGGAAGTCCTTCGCGGACGTTGCACCGGGATCCGTAGTGAGACCCCGCCCAGCCGGCACCCGGCCGATTTCAATGCGGCCGTTCTGCGCCGCGTAGGCGGTGTCGACCGGCCGCCCGAACACTGCCCGCGACAGCGGATTGAGCCGGGCGGACCCCTCGCCCCCCACGTAGGCGTAGCCGCAGGGTCCACGGTTGTCGTAGGTGCTGATCAGAATCGGCACGTCGGCCGGCAGACCGGTGATCTGTTGGCGGTGATAGCCGGTCAACAGGACGGCAGCGATGTAGGTTTCTTTCGTCCAGCTCACCGTCCACACCGTGGGCTCGTACGCCCCCAGCAGGAGCACCACCGGGCCACCCGGCTTGTTGACCGCAACCTGCAGGGTGCCGGCCTGGTTCCCGCTCTGGTCGATCACCAGATTGGACGGCTCGCCGCGATAGCCCCCGGCCGCGAAGATCCGGGCGTTGCCCGGCATCGCGAAGTCGTCGATCCGACAGACGTTGGGGACGGGATCCAGTACGGCGGGTTTCGCCGGGTCGGGCAGCGGGACGGGCACCGCCGCTGACAGCAGCGGACGTCCCTCCTTGGAGGGGGCCGGGCCCTTGTCGGGCTGGATCCGGCTGGCCGAGTGCTGCACCTCGGGCCCGGAGAGATCGACCCGGCTGCAGTGCTTCAGCAGGGCCTGGGCGGCGAGGAGCACCATGCAGATTCCGAACAGCACCCAATAGCGATGACCGCTGACCTGCATGACGTGATCCCTCACCGGTGGAACCGCGATTCTAGGGGTTACCGGGGGGCTCGTATGCAGCAGTGACGGCCAGAATGGGCCGCCACCGGGAGGGCAGGTACTACCTCACACCCTAATGATCCGCGCGGGCGTGCCGGGCACCGTCGTGCTTCGCATCTTTCCGGCTCTGCACGAACTCGGGGAAGGTGTCTGCCAGCGAGTCCTTGTCCGGAAGGATGTAGAACACCCCGCCCTTCTGGAACGTGGTCTGGACGACACTTGCGTAGAAGGCGTCCGAGACGTTGATGCAGCCGTGCGTTACGCGATTGTCGTCTGGTGAGGGCGATGCCAGCCGTTCGGGGCGTCGCTCGGCCGGAACGCCGGTGGCCGTGGGGTGGATGGAGACGGCGGACTCGTAGTCCACCCACAGCACGCGGCCGGCGTCGATCGAGGGGCCGTAGCCGCCGATGAAACGGCCGGCGGGCGTGGTACGGTCGCGGCCAGGAATTTCTTTCAGTGCAAGTCCGGCGACACCAGGGGCGACGTGATCGCCGGTGGCGGACCCAAACAGGCCCGGCGCTGCGCCGCGAAGCCGGCCATCGCCACCGAACACCAGAATCTGCGCGGCGGCCTTGTCCATGATGGCGAAGGGATATCCCTGGGCATCCTGGCTGGCAACCACCCAGCCGGCCAGTTCAATCACGGTATCGGAAACGCCCTGGCCTTCGGGAAGCTCATCGACGGTGCCGGCGGATGGGGGTGCGGTGTCCTTGGCGGCGTCCTTGGCGTTGGCCACGCCGATGCATGCGAACGACAGCGCCAGGGCCAGGGCGCTGCAGAGGACGCGGCCTGCGGGGGATGAATACGTGCTGATGGGACTACTCCACCGATGGGGTCTACATAAAAGGAGACCGGCGGCCAGCGATGGCCCCCGGCTCCCTTTTCAAACGTTGCTCAACCGTGCCGGCAATCAGCCGCGCGGCTGGCGGCGCGGAGCCGCTTCGAGCTGCTGGACACGACCTTCGATCTGATCCAGGCGCTGGTTGGCGCGCTGTGCGGACTGATTGGCCGATTCGGCGCTCTGCGCCGCACCCTGCACGCGGGTGTCGAGCTGATCAAGGCGCGAGTTGATCGTTGCGAACTCGTCCTTGTAGGTAGCACAACCGCCGAGGCCTACGGTGGCGATGATCGCAACACCGAGCAGGCGGGCCATCGTCTTCTGTCGTTGGGTCAGGAACATGTCAGTCCTCCTTCAATTGGGGGTGGTAACCGGAACAGATCGGCCTAGTTGGGAAGCCATGACCGGGGTTCAGTTGATGCCGGACGACGTAGACGCAGCGTGAAGAAAGTAATGATTCGTACAGGCTTGCTCGCTCCGGGCGACGTTCCACCCGTGCAGTGCCGCTAGCCGTCGGTGGAGCGGGTTACGTGCTCCCAGCGCGACATGTCGTCATGGAGATGCGCGAGCTTTTCGCGGACCAGGGCCAATGCATCACTTCCCAGCAGCAGATGAGCGGGAGGCGCATCGCTTTCGATCACCTGGAGCATCGCCTTCGCCGCCTTGCCGGGATCACCCAGCTGCTTCCCACTTGTGTGCTGCCGACGCTGGCGTATCGGGTCGAACAGTGCGTCATAGTCGTTGAGGGAGCGTGCCGTCCGTACCATCGAGCGCCCTGCCCATTCGGTACGAAACGAGCCTGGTGCTACCGCCGTCACGTGAATGCCGAGGTCCTTTACTTCCTTGCCCAGGGCTTCGCTGATGCCTTCGAGCGCGAACTTGCTTCCGCAGTAGTAGGCAATGCCGGGCAAGGTAATGAATCCACCCATGGACGTGATGTTGAGGATTCTGCCCTTGCGACGGGAGCGCATGCCGGGCAGCACCGCTTTCATCATGGCGACCGCGCCGAACACGTTGACGTCGAACTGTCTGCGCATCTCATCGAGCGAAGACTCTTCCATGACGCCTTCGTGCCCATAGCCCGCATTGTTCACCAGCACGTCGATGGGACCGAGCGTCTGCTCGATCCCGGCAACGACCTCGTCGATCCTATCGCTGTCGGTGACATCCAGAAGCCGCGCGTGCGCCCGCCCGGGCGCGAGTGCCTGGAAGGCGTTGAGTTCGCCAGCGCGCCGCAAGGTTCCTACGACACGATGCCCGGCCGCCAACGCTTCAATCGCCAACGCCCGCCCAAACCCGCTGCTGACACCCGTGATGAGGATGAGTCCCGAGTCGGTCATTTTGTGCTCCACAAGCAAGGATGGAGTGCACAATAAGGGCCACTCAGCCCAACCGTAATGCCGATATGCCTGGAATACTTGCCTATTCCGATGAGCGCCCGCATCGGCCGGAAACGGGTGGCCTCGCCCCGCTGGCACCGCTCGTCCAAGCCTTGGCTCCAGAGGAGGGGTACACCCTGACCGCGCTGCCCAGCGTTCGACTGCTCAGGTCCAACCGTCCGCTGGCGCAGACGCCTGTCCTCTACGATCCCGGCATCGTCATCGTCTGCCAGGGTTCCAAGCGCGGCTACTTCGGCGGGCGCACCTTTGTGTATGACGCGCACCAGTACCTTGCCGTGTCGGTGCCCGTACCCTTCACCATGGAGACCGATGCGTCCCCCGAGGCACCGCTTCTGGCGCTGTACCTGCATCTGGACTTTCCGCTGGCAGCCGAGCTGATGCTGGGCATTGAACGCGAAGGCGGCGGCGGCAACAGGACGTCCCCGCAGAGCATGATGTCCAGTCCGCTGGACGCCGCGATGCATGCGTCGGTGCAGCGACTGCTGCTGGCACTGGCCGTTCCGATGGACGCCGCGCTGCTGGGCCCTCACCTGCTGCGGGAGCTGTACTACCGCGTTCTTACCGGTCCACAGGGAGGTGCCCTGCGTGCCGCGCTGGGAATGCACGGCCAGTTCGGCAGGATAGGCAGGGCACTCCAGCGCATTCACGCCGACTACGCGCAGAAGCTGGATGTTGCCCAGCTGGCAGAAGATGCAGGAATGAGTCCACCTTCGTTCCACAGTCACTTCAGAGCGGTGACCTGTACCTCGCCGATCCAGTACCTCAAATCGACGCGATTGCACCAGGCACGCCTGCTGATGCTGCAGGAAGGCATGACCGCTGCGGCGGCAAGCCACGCGGTCGGGTTCGAGAGCGCTTCCCAGTTCAACCGCGAGTTCAAACGTCTGTTCGGGCTGACGCCTGCCAAGGAGGTGCAGCGCATGCGCGCCAGTTTTGTGCTGCCGCCGAGACCGGTGGACGCGGCGTATGTTTCATCCCACTGAAACGGCCTGCCGGGAGCCGTCCGCTGGGAGCGCTCATTCCGAATCCTGGCCCGCGAGCGTCATGACCCAGGCCGGCACGGTGGGCTCGCCCAGATAGAACGCCTTGGGCATCTTCTCTGCCATGGCCCAGCGTTGGATCCAGCTGATGCCCGCGCCGCCGTTGTACCCTTCGGCGCGCTGGTAGGCCGGGTCCTGCATCGCGGTTTCGAGGGTGATGAAGCGATACCCACGGCGGCGGGTGGCGGCGATGAGCTCTTCAACGGTGTCTGCGTTGAGGGCATTGGCATGGATGAGCCAGACCTGCGCGGGCAGACGGCCCAGCAGCTGCTGCGAGCGCTGCTCGTAGTAGTCCAGCTTGTTGAGCATGTAGGGGACATAGCCGCGGCGCAGCTGCCGCAGGCGGGCTTCCCGCGCGACCGGGTCGGTTTCGGTATCGCGCACATGGTCATAGGCAAAGGCCCAGATCCACTCGGCGTTGTCGACCGTGACCGGGGCGATGCGATAGCCATGGTCTTTCAGGAACGCCGCCAGCTCGGCGCGCGCTTCCGGCGACCTGCCCGCCTGCAGATAGGGGTGCCGGAACCAACGGAGTGTCTGCCCGGTTTCGGCGAGCAGGGGGCGCAGGATGGTTTCGCCGCGCAGGATCTCCTTCTCGTAGTCCTCCAGGGGCACCGCATGCATGGAGACGTGGTTGAAGGTGTGGTTGCCCAGCTCGAAGCCGGCATCGCGCCAGTCGCGCAGCATCTGCAAGCGCGCGGGCTGCACCTGGCCGTCGACCTCCAGCTTGCCTTCGTTGACGAAGGCGGTGATGGGCACGCTGGACTGTTTCAGCGCGGCGATCAGATGCGCGTGCTGGGCATCGAGGTCGGGCTCGGCGCGCTCGCCGAGGCGCTGCCAGGGGAGGTCGTCGATGGTGAGCGCGATACGGCGGTCGGGTTCTGTGGCGTGTGCGGCGCCTGCAAGGCACAGCAAGATCAGCACCGCACTTCGAAGCAATCCGTTACGCACGCGCCACTCCCGTTTGAATGAATACGGAGCATAGCGTCTGGGAGGGGGGCGGCCCTACCCTAGAATCGATGTCATCCCACCTGCAGGAGCCCGCCATGCCCACCGACAGCTCGTCGCACAACGCTTCGGCCCGCACCCGCGACTTCGATGCGATCATCATCGGTACGGGCCAGGCCGGTCCCTCGCTGGCGGGTCGCCTGGATGCCGCAGGGCTGCGCGTCGCGATCATCGAGCGGCATCTGGTCGGTGGGACCTGTGTGAATACCGGATGCAAGCCGACCAAAACGCTGGTGGCCAGTGCGTATGCCATACACACGGCACGCCGCGGAGCCGAGTATGGCTTCTCCATCGGCGAGGTCACCGTGGACATGCAGGCGGTGGCCGCGCGAGCACGCAAGGTCATCATGGATTCGCGCCACGGCAACGAGGACTGGCTGGCGGGCATGCGCCATGTCGAGCTGATCCGCGGCCATGCCCGGTTCGAGGACGCGCGCACGGTGAAGGTCAACGATGAACGCCTTACCGCGCCCCGCATCTTCATCAACGTCGGCGGTCGCGCGGCGGTACCGGACATGCCCGGGTTGCACGAGGTGCCGTTTCTGACCAACAGCAGCATGGTCGAGATGGACACCCTGCCCGGGCACCTGGTCGTGGTCGGGGGCAGCTACATCGGGTTGGAGTTTGCCGCGATGTACCGGCGCTTCGGTGCGGCGGTCACGGTGCTCGAGCGGGCAGAACGGGTCATTTCTCGAGAGGATCCTGACATCTCCGATGCCGTGCGCCAGATTCTTGAGAACGAAGGCGTCGAGGTCCGCACGGGTGTCGACAACCTCACCTTCCGCCAGGGCACCGATGGCACGACCGTGAGCTTCACCTCGCACGGCAAATCCGCTGACGTTGTCGGCAGCCATGTGTTGATCGCCATCGGCCGCCGCCCCAATACCGATGACCTTGGCCTGGAGTTGGCGGGCATCGCGCTGGACGCGCGCGGCTACATCACCGCGGATGACCAGCTGCAGAC
>JAEWLO010000148.1 GCA_023457475.1 Pseudomonadota bacterium
GAACTGATCAACGACATTTCCGAGCAGACCAACATCCTGGCCTTGAACGCGGCCGTGCAGGCAGCGTCGGCCGGTGAAGCCGGTCGCGGTTTCGCGGTCGTGGCCGCCGAAGTGCAGCGACTGGCAGAACGCACCTCGGGCGCGACCCGACGCATCGAAAACCTCGTGGTGGCCAATCAGGCCGATACCAACGAGGCGGTCAGCTCGATGGAGCAGACCACCGCCGAAGTGGTGTCCGGTGCACGCCTGGCCGAAGACGCCGGTACCGCACTGACCGAAATCGAACGCGTGTCGAACGCGCTCAATAACCTCATCAAGAACATCTCCATTGCCGCCCAGCAGCAGTCTTCCGCCGCGTCGGACATCACCCGCACCATGGGCGTGATCCGTCAGATTACCGGCCAGACCTCGCAGGGTGCGGGACAGACCGCCGAGTCGATCGGTCATTTGGCACAGCTGGCGGCGGACCTGCGCCGTTCGGTGGCCGACTTCAAGCTGCCGGCGTGACCCGCGGGCAGGGCGGAGAGGGAAGGAATCAGCAGATGATGCATCGCGAGAATTCACAGCACGACACGCGCGCCCACCTGCCGGGAGAACCGGCATGAGCACGCTGCGCGATGCCATGAGCCACGCCGCCCTGGGCTGGGTGAAGCCAGAGCTGGACGAGACCCTGCGCCAGGTGCGCAACGAGGTCGAATATTTCGTCGAGGACCCGGCAGACGGCAGCCGCATGCGCTTCTGCGCCGGCTACCTGCACCAGGTGCAGGGCACCCTGCGCATGGTCGAGCTGTATGCGCCGGCGATGGTGGCCGAGGAAATGGAGCAGCTGGCCAACGCGGTCGGTGCCGGCCAGGTGCCGGACCGTGACGAGGCCTGCGCCACCCTGATGCGTGGCAGCGTGCTGCTGCCCGATTATCTGGAGCGCCTGCAGAACGGCCATCGGGACATTCCGATCGTGCTGCTGCCGCTGCTCAATGAAATCCGCGCCGCGCGTGCCGCGCCGGGCATCAACGAAAGCGTGCTGTTCGCCTTCGCGCCGGACAGCGTCAGCGCCACCGAGGCCGAGCTGGACCACGCGCGCGGCAGCCTCAGCGGCCGCAATCGGGAGCTGCTCGACACCGTCGGCAACGCGGTGAAGGAAGAACTGCTGCGCATCAAGGATGCGCTGGACCTGCATCTGCGCACCGGTGGCGAACCCGTCGCGCTGCAGACCCAGGTCAATGAACTGGGCGCGGTCGCCGACACGCTGGGCATGATGGGCCTGGGCGTGGCCCGTGGCGTTGTCGTGCAGCAGCGCGATGCGCTCACCAGCGTGGTGCAGGGCGAGCAGCAGATCGATGAAGGCATGCTGCTGGATATCGCCGGTGCCCTTCTGTACGTGGACGCCTCGCTCGACGACCAGGTCGCCCATCTGGGCGCGGGCGGCAGTGGCGAGGATGACCCGAGCGCGATGGAAAGCCGGCGCACGGTTGAAGTGCTGGCGCATGAAGCGATCGCGAACTTCTCCGCGGCGCGCGAACATTTCGTTGCGTTCATCGAGACCAATTGGAATCACCAGCAGCTGGAAGAGGTGCCGCGTCTGCTCGGCGACGTCGCCGGTGCGCTGCGCATGCTCGACCTTCCGACCCCGGCCGACTACCTCCAGGGCGTGCGGCAGTACATCGCGGTGGAGCTGATCGGGCGCCAGCGCGTGCCGAGCGGGCGGCAGCTGGACACGCTGGCCGACGCCATGGCCAGCCTGGAGTACTACCTCGAAGCCCTGCGCGAGCGTCGCCCGGGCCGCGAGGACATTCTCGACATCACCCGCACCAGCCTGGAAACGCTGCGCTACTGGCCGCTGCCGGCAGAACAGTCCGACGCCGACTCCGAAGCCGAAGCCGTTGCGGCCGAGGCGCTGCCCGTGGTGGCCGAGCCGATCCCACCCGTTGCCGTGGAGACGGTGGTCGAGCCGGTCGTGGTCGACATCGCCCCGGCCGCTCCCGCACCGGGCGACGTACCCCCGGTGCCGGTGGCCGAGATCCTTTCCCGCGATTTCAGTTTCGATCCGGCCCCGACGCCGGTCGTGGAAGCGGCCGCTGCCGAACCCACCCTCAGCGAGCCGCCGGCCCGCGTGCTGCCGCCGTTGGTGTTTGAAGCCTCCACCGCGCCGGTGGCGGCAGATGCGCCGCAGTGGACCTTGTCGCAGGCCAGCCATGCGGAAGCACCCGTTGCCGCGCCGGCCGCTGACGAGACAGCTCCGACCTTCGCCAGTTTCGATCCGGTGCAGGCCGAGGAAGATTCCGTGTCGTCCCGTTGGGATGCCACGCCGGCCCTGGACATCGCCTCCATTTCCCTGGAAGGCCTCGAAACCGATGCCGCCTTGGTTGCGGGCGTCGATGCCGACGCCGACGCTCCCTCCAGCATCACCGCAGGTTCCGTATTCGATCCGGTCGCCGCGGAAAATGATGCGCTGGAGATCAGCGACGAGCCGATCGAGTTCATCGTCGATGACGCGTTGCAGAACGCGGGCGATGTCCTGTCCCTGCCCGTCGATGACGAAGGGGAGCCGGCTGCGTCCGAATCCCCGGTGGTCAACATCCACGAAGCGGTCATCGGCAAGATCGAGCTGGATGATGAATCCAGCCGCTTCCTGGCCGAGCTCGATGCCGCCGCCGCCCAGTTCAGCACCGCACCGGCTGCGCCGGCAGCGGAGGTGTCCGAGGCCGCCGACGCGGACATCGCGGCTCCTGAAAGCATCGAAGCGGGCTTCGAGGATGACGGCGAGAACATCGACCAGGACATCCGCGAGGTCTTCATCGAGGAATTCGACGAAGAACTGGTCAACCTGGGCAACCTGTTGCCGGTCTGGCGCGCCGCGCCGGACAACCTGGATCGCCTGCGTCCGATCCGCCGTGTGTTCCACACCCTCAAGGGCAGTGGACGCCTGGTCGGTGCGCGCACGCTGGGCGAGTTCAGCTGGAAAATCGAAGGCATGCTCAACCGCGTGCTCGACGGCACCCGTCCGGCGTCGCCGGCAGTGGTCGCGATGGTCACCCAGGCTTACGAGGTGCTGCCGCAGCTGAATGCCGCGCTGCGCGACGGCGGGCGCGTGAGCGCCGACCTGCAGGCGATGCAGGGCATCGCCGACCGCGTTGCCGCAGGCGAAGAGACCTTCCACGTTCCGCTGCAGCGTGCGGCACCTGCACCCGCACCTGCGCCGGTCGACGTGCCGGCCGAAGTTCCGGTCGACGTTGCCGTCGAGCAGACCGAATCGGCGGCGGTGGTCGACACCACGTCGGCTCCGGTCGCCGATACGGGCACGCCGGCCAACATCGATGAAGTGCTGCGCGAGATCCTCGAGGCCGAGGTGGAAACGCATCACGGCACGCTGCAGGCGTGGCTGCAGGACGCCCGCGTGGCTCCGCAGCCGGTCACCGACGCGCTGCTGCGCGCGGTGCACACCATGAACGGTGCGTTCGCGATGACCGACGTGCCCGAGATCACCGCAGTCACCGGTGCGGCCGAGAGCTTCATCAAGCGCTCGCTTGCGGCCGACACGGCCCCGGACGCCGAAGGCGTGGCGGCACTCTCGGCCGCTGCCGATGCGATCCGCACCACCATGGAAGCGCTGCAGGCTCCGTCTCCGCGCATTCCGTCGCAGGCCGAACTGGCCGCGCGCCTGCAGGCACTTGCCGCCACCCTGCCGGAGGCCCGTTGGCCTGCGCTGGTGGCCGACGATGTCGACATGGATGCGGATGAAGAGATTGAAGAGATCGTGGCACTCGACCTGCCGCGTGCCAGCCTGCACGACGCCGAGAACGCGGCCGCACAGGAACTGGCTGCCCTGTCGGTCCAGGTCGACACGCCCGCTACCGAGGCACAGGACCTCACCAGCGACGATCTCTCGGCCTACTTCGATGCTGATCTTTCGGTGGGTCTGGACCTGCCGGGCAGCGACACATCGGTCGCCGACGCGCCGCAGACCGTCGACGCCGATGCCGCACCGGCCGATGCCGATCTGACCGGATCCGGTCTGGTCCACACCGGTCTGGAGGCCGTCGAACTCACCGGCGCTGAAGACCTGTCGCGCTACTTCGAGCCGAACCTGGGATCGGACCGTGTCCACGACGCAGGCCTCGCCGATACCGTGGACGGCGTGTTCGCCGACAGCGCGTTCGCGGAAGCCGACGACCAGGACCTCGTCGCCGAGGCGATCGAGGATCTGCCGTCGGTTCCGTCCTTCGGCGAGCCCGTGGACCTGCAGCAGGCCCTGGACGAGGGGCTGACCGTGATCGACGGCGAGCGCGGCGAAGACGATGCCGGCCTGCTCGACGTGGGCGCTGCGTTCGCCGGCCATCCGGCGCGTGACGACTTCGCAGGGGTGGAAACCTCCGACGCTGCGCCGAGTCCGCTGTTCGAACTGGAAGACGCGCCGCAGCCTGCGGCGGCCGATCCGATCGATGCGCCGGAAGAGCAGGGCAACCTGGAGCCGCTCGATTTCAGCCAGCTCGATCGCGAGCTGGTCGACATCTTCGTTGAAGAAGGCAAGGACCTGCTGGACCACTGCGATGGCCTGATCAGCGAACTGCGCGACGCGCCGGAAGACCGCGAAGCCGTCGCCGGGCTGCAGCGCGACCTGCACACCCTCAAGGGTGGCGCGCGCATGGCCGGCATCAACGCCATCGGCGATCTGGGCCACAGCATCGAATCGCTGCTGGAAGTGGTCGCTGCCAACCGCACCGATATCGACCGCCGCGACGTCAAGCTGCTGGAGCGGGGCTTCGACCGCCTGCACCACATGCTGACCCGTACCGGCCAGCATCTGGCGGTGGCGATGCCCGACGACCTGATCGCGGCCTTTGAGCAGCGCACGTTGGGCCGTGTCGAGACGGTGGAGGTGGATGAGCGCCTGCCGGCCGACGCGACCCCGCCGGCCGACGCGCCCGCTGAGATTGTCGAGACCATCGAAGCTGTCGAAGCGTTCGAGGCCGTCGAACCGACGGTTGTCCTCGAGCCGGTGCAGGCCGACGTGGCTGCACCGTTCGTAGTACCCACGGCCGAAGACGCACTGATCGAAGAAGCACCGGTCGAGGCCGCTCCGATCGAAGAAGTACCGGTCGAAGAAGTGCCTGTCGAAGCCGCACCGATCGAAGAAGTGCCGGTCGAAGCCACATCGGTCGAAACGCTGGTCGAATCGATCGAAGTTCCGGAACCGCAGTCGGAGCCGACCCCGGCACCGGCCGCACCGGCCGCACCGGTCGTGGCCGAGCGTCCTGCGCCGATAGCCGCCTTGCCAGCACTGTCCGAGCCGGTGGCACTGGAATCGGCCAATGACGAAGACGCCCTGGCGCGTCCGCAGCAGGAGCAGGTGCGAGTGCGCGCCGACCTGCTGGACCGCCTGGTGAACCACGCCGGTGAAGTGGCGATCTACCGCTCGCGCCTCGAGCAGCAGCTGGGTGCCTTCCGCGGTGCCATGGCTGAGCTGGACCGCACCAATGCACGTCTGCGCGACCAGCTGCGTCGCCTTGACCTGGAAACCGAAGCGCAGATCGTGGCGCGTTACCAGCGTGAGCAGGACCAGGCCGACCACAAGTTCGACCCGCTGGAACTGGATCGCTTCTCCACGCTGCAGCAGCTCAGCCGTGCGCTGAACGAATCCGCAGCCGACCTTGGCGGCCTGCAGGGTGTGCTGGACGACCTGTCGCGCCAGTACGATGTCCTGCTGCAGCAGCAGTCGCGCGTCAGCTCGGAACTGCAGGATGGCCTGATGCGCGCGCGCATGGTGCCGTTCGACGGACTGGTGCCGCGTCTGCGTCGCGTGGTCCGCCAGGCGGGCCAGGACACCGGCAAGCAGGTGCACGTCACCCTCGACGGTACCCATGGCGAACTGGACCGCAACGTGCTCGACCGCATGGTCGCGCCGCTGGAGCACATGCTGCGCAACTCCGTGGCCCACGGCCTGGAGACGCCGGAGCAGCGCCGTGCGGCGGGCAAGCCGGAGGAAGGCGAGATCGCCATCCGCCTGCGCCGCGAAGGCTCGGAAATCGTGCTGGAAGTCGCCGACGACGGTGCTGGCCTGGACCGTGAGGCGATCCGTCGCCGCGCCGAACAGCGCGGCCTGATCGAAGCCGGTGCCCCGGTCGCCGATGCCGAACTGGACGCGATGATCTTCGCGGCCGGCTTCAGCACCGCCGACCAGGTCAGCCAGCTGGCGGGCCGTGGCGTCGGCATGGACGTGGTGCACAACGAAGTACGTCAGCTGGGCGGCTCGGTGGACATCCACTCGGTCCGCGGCAAGGGTGTCACCTTCACCCTGCGCCTGCCCCAGACGCTCGCGGTCACCCAGGCGGTGTTCGTGCAGATCGGCGAAACGACCTTTGCCGTGCCGGTGGCTTCGGTCAGCGGTATCGGCCGGATCTCGCGCGAGCGCTTCGAGTCGGCGAATGGTGGTTACCATTACGGCGGCGAAGAGTTCGCGCTGCATGACCTGGGCACGCTGGTCGGCCAGGGCCAGGCCCGCGCCGAAGGGCAGGAACAGGTGCCGCTGCTGCTGGTGCGCGCCGGTGAGCTGCGCGCCGCGGTCGCCATCGACCAGGTGCTGGGCAACCGCGAAGTCGTGGTCAAGCCGGTGGGCCTGCAGATCGCATCGGTGCCGGGCATCTACGGTGCCACCATTACCGGCGACGGTCGCGTCGTGGTGATCCTCGACGTCGCCCCGCTGGTGCGTCGCCACCAGGCCAGCCCGATCCGACCGGTCGACACCGCCGCCCAGGCCAACGACCGTCAGGTCCCGCTGGTGATGGTGGTGGACGACTCGCTGACCATGCGCAAGGTTACCGGGCGCATCCTGGAGCGCCACAACTTCGAAGTCGCGGTTGCCCGCGACGGTATCGAAGCGCTGGAGCGCCTGGACGAACGCGTGCCCGACCTGATGCTGCTGGACATCGAAATGCCGCGGATGGACGGGTATGAACTGGCCACCACCATGCGCGCCGACCCGCGTTACAAGGATGTGCCGATCGTGATGATCACTTCGCGCAGCGGCGACAAGCACCGCCAACGCGCCTTTGAAATCGGTGTCCAGCGTTACCTGGGCAAGCCGTACCAGGAGCTGGACCTGATGCGAAACGTGTACGACCTGCTGGGGATTGCCCGTGTCCGAGAATGAGTTGATCTCGCCGCTGGCGGTCGCCCTGCTGGCACGGACGGGACAGGCGCGTGAGCGCCTGCGTGACGCGCTGGTGCAGGCCGGTGCCACCGTGGTGCTGGAAGAAGACCCCAACGCACTGGAAGCGGAGACCCTGCGGGGTGCCGGTGCCGCCGCCGTGCTGGTCGCGCTGGAGCCGGCGATCGAAGACGCCCTGGAGCGCCTCGAGCCGGTGCTGGCGTCCCCGGAACTGACCTTGATCTTCGACGAAGCCGAGCTGGCCGCCCGTCGCGAAGGGTGGGATGCCCAGCGCTGGACGCGTCACCTGGTGGCCAAGCTGCACGGCCATCAGGACGTGCTGCCGCCGGGTTCGGAACAGGAAGGCCTGCTGCAGCCCGAACCGGGCCTGCCGACAACGCCGGCCGAGCTGCACGCCGACGCGCCGCTGGACTTCCATGTGCGGGAGGCGTTCGACGCCGCGCCGGATGTTCCGGCCGACGGTCTGTACCCGAGCCGCGAAGCGTACAGCGAACCTGTTTCGCTCGAAGAGGCCCTCGCCGCCATGCAGGCGTCGGACGTCGTCGCCGCACCCCGGAGCGTCGATGCGGACCTGGCACCCGCGGGTCCGCCGCCGGTTCCGGCCAGCGCGCCGCCGGCTGCGATCGGGCACCACAGCAGCTGGTCGCTGGTGGAAGCCGATGAAGTCCCTGCGGTCGCCGAACCAGCTGCTGCCGCCACGGAAACCGTCGACACCGCGGCTGACATCAGCCCGGGCGGCCTGTCGCTGGTGGAACTGGAGCCCGAACTGCCGCCCAGCGATGCCGCACCGGGTGCGGTGCTGGTGCTGGCCGGCATCGGCGGTCCCGATGCCCTGCGCCGCCTGCTGGCCTCGCTGCCGGCCGGACTGGGCGTTCCGGTCATGGTCTACATGCGTCTGGACGGAGGCCGCTACGGCAACCTGGTCAAGCAGATGGCCCGCGTGTCCGCGCTGCCGGTGCTGCTGGCCGAGTCCGACCAGCCCGTGGTCGCGGGCAACGCCTACATCCTGCCTGACGATGTCGGCGTAGGTGTGCAGAATCGCGGCCTGTATTTCACCGCCGATGTGGAAGGCGTGCAGATCACCGCACTGCCGGCCCCGCACAGTGCGGTGGTCATGCTCAGCGGCGCGGACGCCCGCCTGGTGGATGACGCCCTGTCGCTGGCCGTGGCCGGTGGCTGGGTGGCTGGCCAGACCGGCGAAGGCTGCTATGACCCGATCGCGGCCAGTGCCGTTGTAGCCGCCGGCATGGCGGCCGGGGATCCACCGCAACTCGCTGCCGCCATCGCCGAACGCTGGGGCGCGACCGGCTGATATGCCGCGCGCCCGCAACCAGGAATGACACCATGAGCTACGCCAGCAACGACGAAATCCGCGGAGTCCTGATCGAAACCGGTCAGCAGCATGTGCTGCTGCCCAATGCCACGGTCGCCGAAATGATGTCCAACGTGCCGGTCCACCCCGTGGACGATGCACCCGCCTGGCTGTTGGGTCAGCTGGCGTGGCACGGTTGGGATGTGCCGCTGCTCTCGTTCGCCCGCCTGGCCGGGCTGGGGGAGGACATGGTCGGCAGCAAGAACAAGGTCGTGGTGTTGAAGGCGCTGGGCGGAAACCCGCGCCGACCGTACTACGCGCTGCTGGCGCAGAACTTCCCGCAACTCATCGCGGTGCCGCGCGACGGCCTGCTGGCCGACGCGTCCGAAGAAACCCTTCCGACCGGCGTGCACATGCGCGTGCTGCTGGGTGAGCGCAGCGCGCTGTTGCCGGACCTGGACGCTGTCGAAGCCGCGCTGGATGCGTCCCACCCGGTAGCGGCGTAACACCTGTCGTGGTGCCGGGCTCTGCCCGGCCATGTGCCATCCGCGTGTCGCGAGCAGCCGGGCAGAGCCCGGCGCTACGGTGGTACTCAGCCGATATCCCCCAACCGCGCCTGCACCGCCGCAATCGCGGCCAGTCCCGCCGTCTCCGTACGAAGAATCCGCGGCCCCAGCTGCAGTCCCTGGAAGCCGGACCCGGCCAGTGCCTGGCGGTCGCGGGGCGACCAGCCACCCTCCGGTCCGATCGCGATCACCACACCGCCGGCAGCGGCGTCCAGCGTCGACAAGCGATGCTCGCCCAGCGGATCCAGGGTCAACTTCAGCGCATCGGCCGGCATGCCGCGCGCGGCCTCCAGCAGGGTCTGCGGGGCCGACACCGTCGGAATCCGGGCACGGCCCGACTGTCCGCACGCCGACACCACCACGCTGCGCCAGTGTGCAAGCCGCTTTTCCGCGCGTGCCGCGTCCAGCTTCACCTCGGTCCGCTCGGCATTCACCGGCACGATTGCCTGCACCCCCAGTTCGGTGGCCTTCTGCAGGATCAGGTCCATCTTCTCGCCGCGCGCGATGCCCTGCAGCAGGGTGATCTGCAGGGGCGACTCGTTGTCCGGCGCGGTGACGGCATCGATCCGGACCTGTGCATCGCGTTTGCCCAGGGTGATCAGCGTGGCCACGTAATCGTGGCCATCTCCATTGAACAGCACGCAGCTCTCACCCTCACGCAGGCGCATCACCCGTACCAGATGGTTGGCCACGTCTTCAGGCAACGCCACGGTCTGACCCACGGCCAACGGAGTTTCAACGAACGAACGGGTCACGCGCATGCAACGGCTTCCTCGATGGCGGCCAGGGTGGTGTGGGCCAGCAGTTCCAGGTGTTCATCCTCCACGCAGTAGGGAGGCATCCAGTACAGCACGTTGCCCAGCGGACGCAGCACCACGCCGCGTCTGAGCGCGGCATTGTAGGCGTGCAGACCGACCCGCGCAGCGGCGGGGAAGGGCGTGCGACGGTCGCCATCGCGGGTGAGTTCGAACGCAACGACCATGCCGGCCTGGCGGACGTCTGCCACGTGCGGATGGTCGTTGAACGGGGCGGCCAGTGTCCGCATCACCTCGGCGGTGCTGCGGTTGCGGGCGATGATGTTGTCCTGGGCGAAGATGTCCAGCGTTGCCAGGGCGGCCGCGCAGGCCAACGGATTGCCGGTGTAGCTGTGCGAATGCAGGAACGCGCGTTCGCGGCTGTCGTCCAGGAAGGCGTCATATAACGCCTGGGTTGCCAGGACCGCCGCCAGCGGCAGGAAGCCTCCCGTCAGGCCTTTGGACAGGCAGAGCAGGTCGGGCATCACACCGGCCTGCTCGCAGGCAAACAGGGTGCCGGTGCGGCCGAAGCCGGTGGCGATCTCGTCGGCAATCAGAAACGCACCGTTGGCATCGCACAGTGCGCGCGCACGCTGCAGGTACACCGGATCATGCATCCGCATGCCGCCGGCACATTGAAGCCGTGGCTCCAGGATCACCGCACAGATCTCGCCCGGGTGCTGGTCGAACAGTGTCGCCAGTGCGTCGGCGGCCTGATGTGCGCGCTCCACCGCGCTCTGGCCGGGTTCGGCGAGGTAGGCATCCGGCGACGGCGCGAAAAGCGCCTCGGTCAACAGGGGGGCATACACCCGTCGATACAACGGAATGTCGCCTACGGACAGTGCGCCCAGCGTTTCCCCGTGATAGCCGTTCTCCAGCGCAACGAAGCGGGTGCGGTGGCTTTCGCCGCGATTGTGAAAGTAGTGGAAGGCCATCTTCAGCGCCACCTCGACCCCGGCCGAGCCATTGTCGGCGTAGAACACTTTGGCCAGCGGCGCGCGCCCGGCCTGGCGCGGTGCGAGTGCCAGCAGGCGTTCCGCCAGCAGGATGGCGGGTTCATGGCTGAACCCGGCCAGCATCACCTGTTCCAGTCCCGCCGCCTGCGCGGCGCTCGCCGCGCCGCTACGGGGTTCGGCCTGCCCGCACAGATTGGTG
>JAEWLO010000149.1 GCA_023457475.1 Pseudomonadota bacterium
CCACTGGCCCGGGCCCTTGCCGCGCGCCGTGGTCGCGTACGCGCCCCACAGGTGCGCACCGTGCTCGCCGCGATCATCGAAAGCCCCCGGGCGGTTCTCGACCGCGCGCAGGGCCATCAGGTCGAGCTTGCCGAGGCGACCGCTCCAGCCCAGGCGTGCGCCATCGAAGGCCAGGCGGATGTTCGGGCCGTCACGCACGGAGAGCAGGCGCGAGCTGCCGTAGCTCGCCTCCTGTCGGCCCAGCTGCACATGAAAGCCGCCGTGCGCCCAGCGCCAATAGGCTTGCTGGATATCCAGCCCGCTCTGGTCGGTTCTGCCAGGACCGCCGGCGCGGCCTTCTTCGCCATGTGCCCCGAGCTGCAGCAGGGCCTGCCAGTTGTCCTGCCGGTACTTCGCCGAGGCCAATGCGCGCAGGAGCCCGTAACCCTCTTCGCGTCCGCCGATCCCGAAGCGGGTCGGGTCGTAGTACATGCCGCGTACCCGCACGGCGGCATCCCACTGCAGCTCACCGTCGCCGAGCGTGATGCAGCTTCCACCGTCACAGGCCACCGCCAGCGACGGAACCGCCAGCAGTGCAAAGGTCAGAACGCGAAGCACGAACATCCCATCGCACCCCAGAACGCGGTCAGTTCATTGGTCGGCGCGGCGTGCAGGGCGGCGTGTCCGTGTGCACCATGGGTGCCGCAGGCCGGGCCGTGGTGGTGGTGATGCGCCATCGGCAGACCTTTGGCCCCGCCACCTGCGTGGTAACCGCCGAAGGCGTTGACCGGCGACCAGTCCGGCATCGCCGGGGGCAGTGCTGCGGCCAGGCCCTCGAAGCCGCCCTCGGCGTGCACGATTCTGCCGCCCACCACCGTCAGAACGCTGGTGATGTCCGCGATGCGGTCATCGTCCACCCGGAAGTAGTCCGATGACAGCACACTGAAGTCGGCGAGCTGGCCGACCTTGAGCGTGCCCTTGGTGGCTTCGTCGCCGGAGAACCAGGCACTGCCCTGCGTCCACAGGCGAAGCGCCTGCTCACGCTCCAGCAGGTTCTCTTCGCCATACAGCGCCAGACCGCCCACGGTGCGCCCGGTCACCAGCCAGGAAAGTGCGACCCACGGGTTGTAGCTCGCCACGCGGGTGGCGTCGGTACCGGCACCCACCGGCACGCCTTCGGCCAGCATGCGCCTGACCGGCGGCGTGTGGCGCGCGGCCTGCACACCGTAGCGCTCCACGAACGCCTCGCCCTGGTAAGCCATGCGGTGCTGCACGGCGATACCGCCGCCCAGTGCACGAATGCGTTCGATGTTGCGTGGGGTAATGGTTTCGGCGTGATCGATGTTCCAGCGCAGCCCGTCGAACGGGGTCTCGCGGTTCACCTGCTCGTAGACATCCAGAATGCGGGTGATGCTCTCGTCGTAGGTTGCGTGGATGCGGAACGGCCAGCGTTTCTGCACCAGCAGCCGCACCACGTCGTGGAGCTCCGGTTCCAGCTCCGACGGCAGTTCGGGGCGCGGCTCGTTGAACAGCTCGAAATCGGCGGCGGAGAACACCAGCATCTCGCCCGCGCCGTTGTGACGCAGCAGGTCATCGCCCTGGCGCGGGCTGAGCATGTCGGTCCAGCGTTCGAAGTCCGCCATCTCCTCACCCTTCTTCTGGGTGAAGAGGTTGTAGGCAATGCGCACGGTGAGCTGATCATCGCGATGCAGCTGTTCGATGACCTGGTAGTCCTCCGGATAGTTCTGGAAACCGCCGCCGGCATCGATCACCGAGGTGATGCCCAGCCGGTTCAGTTCGCGCATGAAATGACGGGTGGAGTTGGCCTGGTATTCGATTGGCAGGCGCGGCCCCTTGGCCAGCGTGGCGTACAGAATCAGCGCATTGGGTTTGGCCAACAGCAGTCCCGTCGGATTGCCCAGTGCGTCGCGTACGATCTGTCCACCAGGCGGATCCTGGCTGTCCTTGGTGTAGCCGACGGCACGAAGTGCCGCACCGTTGAGCAGCGCGCGGTCGTACAGATGCAGCAGGAACACAGGGGTATCCGGCGCGATATCATTCAGTTCCTGAAGCGTGGGCAGTCGCTTTTCCTGGAACTGGGTCGCCGTGAAGCCGCCCACCACGCGCACCCACTGCGGGGCCGGCGTGCGGTCCACCTGCGCCTTGAGCATCGCCATCGCGTCGGCCAGCGAGCGCAGTCCATCCCAGCGCAGTTCCAGGTTGTAGTTGAGCCCGCCCCGGATCAGATGGGTGTGGCTGTCGTTGAGGCCGGGGATCAGGCGACGGCCCTGGCCGTCCAGGATCGTCGCTTCGGCTGCCCAGCCGCGCATGATGTCGTCGTTGCTGCCGACCGCCACGATGCGCCCCTCACGCACCGCCATCGCCTCGGCGTCTGGCAGCGCGGGATCGAGGGTGGTGATGCGCGCGTTTCGAATGACGAGTGTGCTCATGCGCCTGCTCAGTGACCGCCTTCCTGCGCGCCGAACATGGTCTTGGCGTACTGGATGCCGATGCCGTAGCCACCGGCATGGTCACGGGCGACACCCGTGGTCAACCCATAGGTTTCGCCGCGCGCCCAGTCGCGCTGCAGTTCCAGCAGGTACTGCACGCTGGTGATCGGCCTGGCACCGGCCTGCACCATGCGGGTTACGGCGCGCTCGTGGGCCTCTTCGCTGACATCGCCGCAGGCATCGGTGATCACGTACACCTCGAAGCCCTGCTCCAGCGCCGAGAGCGCCGGGCCGACGATGCAGACGCTGGTCCACAGGCCCGCCAGCACCAGTCGGCGCTTGCCGATGCGGTTGATCTCATCGATTACCGGCTGGTCTTCCCAGGTGTTCATCGAGGTGCGGTCGAACACGACCTGGCCCGGGAAGATCTGCGGCAGTTCCGGGAACATCGGACCGGAGAAGGACTGCTCGGCGACCGTGGTCAGCACCACCGGCACGTTGAAACCCTTGGCACCCTTGCTGATCAGCGACACGTTGTTGCGCAGTGCGGAGATGTCGATGGTGTGGGTGGCAAAGGCCATCTGCGACTG
The DNA here is from genome assembly GCA_023457475.1 of Pseudomonadota bacterium. Classification (GTDB taxonomy): domain Bacteria; phylum Pseudomonadota; class Gammaproteobacteria; order Xanthomonadales; family Xanthomonadaceae; genus Stenotrophomonas. The sequence continues at coordinate 3,020 of JAEWLO010000149.1, forward strand.
GTAGTCGATCAGCACCAGCGCATGGTCGGTCGGGGAAAGCAGTGCCCTGGCGGGCGTGGCGGTGGCGTGGGTCATGGAATCATCCTCGGGTGAACGCACAGCTTGCCGTTCGCCGGTGCGCTCCCCTACCCCTGTTCGGTGCCCGTCGCGCTTACTCTTTCGGGTGACGCGGCGTGCGCGCCAGATCGACGACCCGTCGCCCGAACAGCCAGGCATCGAGCGAATAGGCGCCTGGTCCCAGCAACAGCAAGCCGGTGGGCAGCACGACCAGCGGCGAGAATGCGCCCACCCAGATCAGATCGGCGATGGCCAGAACCAATACCACCGGCGTCAGCCATCCCACCGCCAACAGGGCGGCGACCGTCAGTGCCGCAGCGATGTGCCAGGGATCCCGGCCCATCGACAGGCACAGCGATGCGGCAGTGCAGACCCGCATCCAGAGCAGTCCAATGCCCGGTGCCCGATCTGGAAACATGACGTACAGGCGCTGCACCATCGCTCTCCTGAGCTTGCGTGCACCATTAGTAGCCGATGCAACCGACGCGCACCTGCCTCGTTCGGGTAGTGCGGGGATACCCATCCGGACATTCCCGGCCGATGGTCAACGGCGGGGATGAGGAGTGCCGCCGCCTGCGGGTCAACCCTGCCGCGTATGGGCATGGTTGCCATGGTCTGGTCCGTCATGCATAAGGGTGGCTGACAACCGCTACGGGAACGCACGGATGAGCACATTCTGGTCACGGATGAAGCAGCTGTTTGCCGACAATCCAGCACCCCGGTATGGGGAAGAAGCCCGAGGCCGTGACGCGGGCACCCTTGAAGGGGATGATCTCAGCCCTGCCGAGCTGGCGGGACTTGGCGCGCTGGTCGAGCTGCTGGCAGCCAGGCTTGGACCTGAGCGTGCCGTGGCGTTGGCCGAGCAGTCCATCCAGGCCGCCGAGCGGGACATGGGTGCCGCAGCAGCCTTCGCCTCCGGCACGAACACCAATGCGGACTTCGCGCTGTCCGTCTACCTGGACTGGGACGGACAGGAAGAGACCGAGTGGCAGATCAACAGGGTGCTGGAGACCTTGGAACTCGCCGACCGCTGGCGTTGGGAGCCCGACGTGACCGGCCGGTCCATGACGGCGACCTTCAAGGCATTGGAAGACTGGCTGGCCGAACGTGGCTATCACGTGTGGCACGTAAAAACCGACGGCGATGATGCGCTGCTGTTCCCGGTAGCGCGGGAGAACATGGCGGCGGCCGAGCAGCTTGCCGGGCAGTTCGGGATGCGGTTGTTTACGCTTGCCGAATCGAAGCCGTACTACGGTGAACTGACAACGCGCTGAGATCTCCCTTACCGCGATGCGGCATCTGCGTCGAAGCGCTTCATTGCTTCGCCAATCAATGCCCTGGCTTCGGCAGCGTCGCCCCAGCCATTGAGTTCGACCGGGTTGCGCCCTTCCGGCAGGTCTTTATAGACCCGGAAGAAGGCTTCGATGCGCTGGCGTTCGATGGCCGGCAGGTCGCTCAGGTCACGGATGTTGGCGTAGGTGGGGTCGACCTTGTCGGTCGGTACACCGATCACCTTTTCGTCGTGCTCGCCCTTGTCGATCATCTTGAGATAGCCGATCGGGCGGAAGCTGACGATCACACCGGGATGCAGGGGTTCACGGGTGAGCACGAGGGCGTCCAAAGGGTCGTTGTCGCCCGCCAGGGTGCGCGGCATGGAGCCGTAGTTGGCGGGGTACGCGACCGGCATGGACTGGAAGCGGTCGACGTGGACGAGGCCGTCTTCCTTGATTTCGTACTTGGTGAAGCTGCCGGCAGGGATTTCCACCGCGAGGTTGGCTTCCTCCGGGGCATTTTTGGGTTGTGCGGCGAGGAACGGGTGCAGGACGGAGGGGGTAGCGAAGCTGGCACCCGTCAGCAGCAGGAGCGCAGCGGCCAGGGCGGCGATGGGGAGGAGGCGTTCAGCAGGCATCGGATGCGTTCCTGGTTGTGATCGTTCTTGCAGCCACGCAGGGCGTGGCTGTACGGTGAATCCGAAACCCATCACTCCCAGCAGCGATCCGCGCGTCCCTTGAGCGTCTTTTCCCGCGCACAATCACGCGGAGCGATACGCCCCTCCGTGAGCTCCGTCTTGCGCTTGCTGCCGTCGGCCTGATGATCCAGCTCGAACCCGTCATACAGCTGGCCGGTGACGGTACGAGCTTCATACCGCAGCTGCCGTGGATCGATGGTGAGGACCTGGTACAGCTGGGTGTCCTCGCCCACCGGTGCCATGGTGGCACGCGCTTCATCGGAAAGACGGTACTGCTTGGGTCCGGCCACGGTCACCACGTACTGCGGGGTGGCGTCGGTGCCCTCGCCCCGGCGGCCGTAGGTGTGGTCGTGCCCCTGCAGCACCAGGTCCACGTTGTGCCTGCGCACCACTGGCAAGAGCACGTCCTTCAGTTCCGCATTCTCGCGGCCTTCGCGCGGCGAGTAGAACGGCTGGTGCAGCAGCACGATGGTCCAACGCTGCGTGTTACCGGTCAGCACCTTTTCCACCCACTGGGCCTGCGCGTGCGCGGTGCCCAGGTCCAGCGCCGAGGTGCCGTCGAGCACAACGAAACGCACGCTCTGGTAATCGAACCAGTAGGTGCTGGTATCGGCCGCCTCGCTGCCGTTGCGCGGCAGCGCGAAGGTCACCGGCCAGTGCCTGCCGAGCACGCGGCGCTCCTGCGGGGTGTCCTCGAATTCCTCGAAGTACTCGTGGTTGCCGATGGCCGGAGCCACTGCGGTTTCCTGCGGCAGCCAGCCGGCGGCGGCGAACCATTCGCCCCACTCGCTGTCGTCCTCACCGTCCCCCCCGCTGACCAGGTCGCCGGCGAACAGGCTCAGGCGGGCATCCGGCGCGGCCTTGATGCCGGCGCGCAGCACCCGCGAGACGTGGCTGAGGTTCTTGTTCTGGGTGTCGCCGAAGTACAGCACGGTGAGCGGTTGCTCGGCGGTGCCGGCGGTGCGCAGCTGATTCCAGGCGCTCCACGTGGCGTTGCCCTGCACGCGCCAGAGATACAGCGTGTCCGGCTTCAGAGCGCTCACGTCGGCCCGGTGATGGTGGGACGCACCGAGCTCGGTAGTGAGCGCGGTGGTGGTGGCGGTCACGCGGGTCGCCTTGCCGACGTCCGGCGAGTCGCCCGCCACCACCCATTCCAGCACCGGAGCTTCGACCGTATCGTCGGTGCGCCAGGCCACGCCGAAGCCACGCGCGGCATCCTGGGCCGGCGAGGCCACGATGCGGTCCGGGAAGCCAGTGGCGGCGTAGTGGCGGTTGCCCGCCGGGACCTGGGTGTTGGGTTCCACCTGGGTGGCGGTCTTGGCAAACGCAGCACCGGAACACAGCAGCAGCGCCAGGCTCAGCACCTTCAAACAGTCACGCACGGACATCACTTATTGCACTCCAGCGGCAAAGACAGTTGCTTGGCCACACTGGCCCAATCGAACGCGACCACGCCCTGGTCGTCGTGTACGGCGTACAGCGCGCCGTGCGGGAAACGCGGCGATGGGCTCTGGCTCATCCAGATGCCATCGGTGTTGGCTACGGTATTGCCCTGGAACGCCCCCACATGCTTCAGCGTGTGGCGGTCGAACAGGTGGAACACGCTGCGCTGCTTGCCCTGTTCGGTGGTGATCCACCAGCCGTCGTTGCCGCAGGTACGCAGCATCACGCCCTCGGCCTGGGCCTTGAACGCATCGCGGCCGAAGGTGGTGCCGGTGAAGTTTCCTTCCAGCGTGTAGACCTTGAACTCGCTGGCGTAGGTTTCGTCCTCTTCGGCGATCAGCAGGCGGTCGTTGGCCGGGTCGCCCCAGATGGATTCAACCACGCGCAGCGCGCCGGCCTCGCTGGTGTCACCCATGCTGGACACCAGGGTGCCCTGCGCCTTGCCGTTCTCGATCTTCATCGCATAGCGGCGCACGCGCTTGTCCAGCTCGGCCAGCGGCGGGAGCATGTCGTTGCCCTGTGCGTCTTCGCCGGCGTCGTAGGAGTCGGTCACGTAGACGTCATAGCCGGTGGCCTGCTTGTTCACCCAGAGGCCGTACGGCTTGCGCAGGTCTTCGGTGGCGAACACGCCCAGCGGGGCGAAGTCCGGCAGCTGAAGCACCTGCACGCGGTGGTTGTCGCGCTCGACAATCACCACGAGGTCATCGACCACGGCGATGCCGTTGGGGCGGTCGAACTGACCCGGCGCGGTACCCGGACTGCCGACGTCGCGCAGGTGCGCGCCGGTCTGTCCGTCGTACACCACCAGCTTGTCGGTGGCCTTGGCGGTGGCGATCAACCACACCTGCCCTTCCGGGCTGGTCCAGCTGGCCGGCGAGTCGATGTTGTCGGCCGGGGTCATCGGCGTCTGGAACGCTTCGGCCACGGTGGCGATGCTGCGGTTGCTGGTGGTGGCAGTGGCGGCGTCCACCGCCGGGGCCGCCGGGGGTGGCGCTGCCGCCGGCTTGCAGCCGGCCAGCAGTGCTGCCGCAAGCAGGCCCAGAACGGGCGCGCCGCGCATCACAGGGCCACCTTCAGGCCGAGCGCGTAGGTGCGCCCGTACTCTTCGTTCTGCAGGGTGCGCGAGCGCACGCCCTGGTAGAGCTCCAGCGGCTTGTCGAGCAGGTTCTGGGCTTCCAGGTACACGCTCACGTTCGAGGTGATCTTGTAGTCCAGGCTGAAGTCCAGCTGGGTGTTGGGAGCCACGTAGATGTCGAAGGCGCGGCTGTCGCCCAGCGTATCGAGATACTCGCTGCGGTACACCGCGGCCAGGCGGGTGCTGAAGCCGGCTTTTTCGTAACCCAGGTGCGCGCTGTACACGTGCCTGGACGCGCGCGGCAGGGTGAAGTCATCGTTCTCCCGGCCTTCCACGCCCGGGTTGAAGTCGGTGTCCAGCCAGGTGCCGCTGGCACCGACGAGCAGGCCATCCCAGCCCGACGGCAGGAAGCTGAGCTGCTGCTGCCAGTTGAACTCGGCACCGAACACCTTGGCCTTGTCGCCGTTGATCACGCGGGTGACCTCGAACTCCGGATACTCGGGATCGTCATTGCTGATGGTATTGACGATGTAGCCGTCGATCGACTTGTGGAACAGACCCACCGAGAGGATGCCGGTGGTGCCGATGTAGCGCTCGAACGACAGGTCCAGGTTCTTCGATTCGTACGGATCGAGGTCCGGGTTGCCCAGGCGTACCTCCTCGTCGCCCCGGTTGGTGGCGATGCGCGGCGCGATATCACCGAAAGACGGGCGTGAGACGGTCTTGTTGGCGGCGGCGCGAAGGACCCAGTCGCTGCCGGCGTCGTAACGCAGATGCAGGCCCGGCAGCACGCTGGTGTAGCTCTTGTCGGCGCTGAGCGGGGTGACGGTGAAGCTGCGGCCGTTGGCGGCCACGTCGACCTGGTTGCCGGTGGCGCTGAACCGGGTGTTCTCCACGCGCACGCCGCCGATGATGCGCAGCGCACCGACGTCCCAGGTCCCCATGGCGTAGCTGGCGAAGATGTCTTCGCTGGCGGTGTAGTCCTCTTCCAGCGAGGTCATGGCGTTGCCACCCACATCCTGCGGACGGGCACTGTACTGGCTGCCGAACTGTGCCCAGTAACGGCGCATGGCGTTGGAGCTCATGCCCTGCCCGAGGCTGCCACCGCGGTGTTCCGGAGTGGAAGCGGTCCAATCCGACAGGGCGATGTCCGGGCCCACGCGCAGCTCATTCTCGTCGGTGTTGACGTCGCGGTCGCGCCAGCGGCCGAGCAGGCCGAACTTGTAGCTGGCGTTGTCGGCGTCGAAGCGCACGTTGATCTGCGCGCTGCGTTCTTCGTCATCCACCCGCTTCGGCGACAGCACCACGCGGTCGAAATCGTAGTTGCCGTTGTCCATCCAGTCGGCGCTGGTGAGGGTGTAGCGCGGAATGCCGGTGTTCTGGTCGACGGTGGCACCGAGGTCGTCGCCGTTGTACTCGAAACGCGCTTCCATTTCGTCGTTGACGCGTTCTTCAGTACGGGTGTAACCGACCTTGTAGTCGACCACGGCGTTGGTCAGGCGGTTCTCACCGCCCAGGCTGGCGGCAAAGGTATTTTCCTTCTTGGTGCGGTAACGCATGCGCTTCTGGATGGCGTCGGCCGGCAGCTCGTCCACCTGGTACTGGCTGCCACCCAGCGCGCTCACCTCACCGTCGCCGAAATTGAAAATGGTGCGCTGGCGGGTTTCGGCATCGTCGAACTGGCTGTACAGCGTGCGCAGGTAGTAGCGGTTGTCCTCGTCCGGATGCCAGTCGAAGTTCAGGTTGGCACCCACACGCTTGCGCTCGATCTCGTACTTGCGGTGCTGCAGGCTGATGGCGAACAGATCGTCCTCGCGACCGCCGTCGAGTTCGTCGTATTCCACCTCGGTGTTGTCGGACTCGAACTTGCGGTTCTGATAGTTCACGCCCAACGCCACACCGAAGGTGTCCGCGAACACCTCGCTGTAGTTGAACGCCGCCTTCGGGCTGGTATGGCCGGAGAGATCCTGGTGACTGGCCTCGACCTTGCCACGCAGGCTGCGGCCGTCACGGTCGAAGGCCGAAGCGGATTCGACCAGGATGGCACCGCCGATGGCATCGCCCGGCATGTCCGGGGTCGGCGACTTGACCACGCGCAGGCGCTCGGTCGAATCGGAGGGGATCACGTCCAGCGGCGCGGCGCGGCTGGAATCTTCCGGGGTGCCGACGGCAATACCGTCGATGCTGACGCTGTTGAGGTTGGCGTCCAGGCCACGCACCACCACGAAGCGGCCTTCGCCCTGGTCGCGGGTCACGCTGACACCCGGCAGGCGCTGCAGCGACTCTGCCACGTTCTTGTCGGGATAGACGCCCAGCGAATCGGACGAAACGGCGTCTTCGATGGCGTCGCTGCTGCGCTTGAGGTCCACGGCGCGGGTCTGCGATTCAAGCTGCGGGCGCACCTCCACCCGGTCCAGGTCGGTGGCAGACCCGGCCACATCGCCGGCCGGGGCGGCCACGGCGGCTGAAGTGGACACGAGCAACGACAGGCTGATGGCCAGCCCCAACGGCGACTTGTTCTGCACGGCGATCCCAAGGCTGTAAAGATTGGGTCGACACGGTATGTCCGCCAGGTTTCATGAACATGACATTCAGCGTCCCGCCGCAGGGGTTTGCGACCCAGGTCCGCTAAAATGAAACCCTCCCCCTTCACCCTCCCGGTTCCCTGTCATGAAAATCGTTGAAGTCCGCCACCCGCTGGTGCAGCACAAGATCGGCCTGATGCGCGATGCGTCCCTGAGCACCAAGGACTTCCGCGAGCTGGCCAACGAACTTGGCGAGCTGTTGGCCTATGAGGCCACCGCGGACCTGGAAACCGAGCCGCACACGATGGCGGGCTGGGCCGGGCCGGTGACGGTGCAGCGCATCGCCGGGGCCAAGATCACCGTGGTGCCGATCCTGCGTGCCGGCCTGGGCATGCTGGGCGGGGTGCTGTCGCTGATTCCCGCCGCCCGGGTAAGCGTGGTCGGCCTGCAGCGCGACGAGGAAACCCTGCAGCCGGTGCCCTATTTCGAGCGTCTGACCGGCCGTCTGGAAGAGCGCGACGCGCTGATCCTGGACCCGATGCTGGCCACCGGCGGTACCCTGATCGCGACGATCGACATGCTCAAGCGTGCCGGTGCGCGGCGGATCAAGGGTATTTTCCTGGTGGCGGCACCGGAGGGGATTGCGGCGGTGCAGGCGGCGCATCCGGACGTGGAGATCTACACCGCCGCGATTGATGCACAGCTCAACGACAAGGGCTACATCCTGCCGGGCCTGGGCGATGCGGGGGATCGGATCTTCGGAACGCGCGTGGCGGGGTGAACGCACCCGCGTAGGGACACGCCCTGCGTGTCCTCGCCACCCCTGGTTCACGCGGCATGAACAGGCCCGGGAAGAAGCTCCACGCACATTCACCCTGCGTGGAGCCGTGCCATGAAGACCGTCAGCGTGCTGGTTTGTCTTGCATTGATCGGCAGTCCCCTGCTGGCCCAGGCCGATACGCCGCAGCAGCAGCGCATGGCCGACTGTTCGGCGAAGAACAAGGGCAAGAAGGGCGATGACTACAAGGCGGCGCAGAAGGCGTGCCTGAGTGGCAAGGCGAGCACGCCGCAGGAGCGGATGAAACAGTGCAATGCCGAAGCCGGCACGAAGGAGCTCAAGGGCGATGCGCGGAAGGCGTTCATGAGCGGCTGTTTGAAAGCTGCCTGATGACGGTGGGTCGCAGCCACGCAGGGCGGGGCTCTACGGGTGGGTGCATCGACCGACGCAGAGCC
>JAEWLO010000150.1 GCA_023457475.1 Pseudomonadota bacterium
GCCGATATCCTGTCCACGTCCGGTAACGCGTGATCGTCAAACGGCACCGCGTGCCGCCGTTCGGATTCCCGTCGTCAAAGCAGTGCCCGGCGTCACCGGCAGTCGTCTGACGACCGACCCTACCGCCGACGCCGACGCCGACGCCGATGCCGCCGGCACCACCACCATCAACACACCCTCAACTGCAGGCGGCGCGCACGGCCTCCGGCAGCGGCGCGCTCTTGCCGGTCTGTGTATCCATCCACACCACCACCACGTTGCCGTCGGAATACAGCGCGCTGTCGTTCTTCTGGTCGACGATGCGGAGACCGATGGTCACGCTGCTGTTGCCCAGGCGTTCCACGAACAGTTCCACCACGATGTCGTTCGGCCACACGATCGGCAGGCGGTAGTTGACGTTGGTGGCAGCCACCACCGGCGCGATGCGGTCGGTCATGGCCACGCCTTCCACACCCAGCATCCAGCGCACGCGCGCCTCTTCCAGGTAGGAAATGTACTTGGCGTTGTTGACGTGGCCCATGCTGTCCATGTCGCGCCAGCGCACGCTGATCGGCACGCGGGCAATGATCTTCGGTTCGGTGCTCATCACTTCTTCTTTGCCTTCGTGGTCTTGGCGGCAGACGTCTTGCTGGCCTTGCTTGGGGCGCTGGCGGTCTTGGCCGCCACCGCCTTCTTCGCCACCTTGGCCGGCTTTTCGGGCTTCACCTTGCGCGGCGGGCGGGCGTCGGGCTTGTTGGCCACGGCGGCCGGGCGTTCCGGACGTGCGGTGATGGACGGCAGCATCTTGGCCAGGAACTGGCCGGTGTACGAATCCGGGTGCGCGGCCACGTCTTCCGGCGTGCCGGTGACCAGAATGGTGCCACCGCGGTGACCGCCTTCCGGGCCCAGGTCGACAATCCAGTCCGCGGTTTTGATCACGTCCAGGTTGTGCTCGATAACCACCACGGTGTTGCCTTCGTCGCGCAGCTTGTGCAGCACGCCGAGCAGCGCTTCGATGTCGTGGAAGTGCAGGCCGGTGGTCGGTTCGTCGAGGATGTACAGGGTGCGACCGGTATCGCGGCGCGAGAGCTCCTTGGAGAGCTTCACACGTTGCGCCTCACCGCCCGAAAGCGTGGTCGCGCTCTGGCCCAGTTTGATGTAGCTCAGGCCCACGTCCACCAGCGTTTCCAGCTTGCGTGCAATGCTCGGCACCGGCTCGAACAGCTTCAGGGCATCTTCGACGGTCATTTCCAGCACGTCGTTGATGTTGTAGCCCTTGTAGAGGATCTCCAGCGTCTCGCGGTTGTAGCGCTTGCCGTGGCACACATCGCAGGGTACGTACACGTCCGGCAGGAAGTGCATTTCCACCTTGATCAGACCGTCGCCCTGGCAGGCTTCGCAGCGGCCGCCGCGCACGTTGAAGCTGAACCGCCCTGGCGAGTAACCGCGCGCACGCGCTTCCGGCACCTGCGCGTACAGCTCGCGCAGGGGCGTGAAGAGGCCGGTGTACGTAGCCGGGTTCGAGCGCGGGGTGCGGCCGATCGGCGACTGGTCGATGTCCACGACCTTGTCGAACAGGTCCAGGCCATCGACCTCCCTGTACGGCGCGATCGGGTGCGAGGCACCGTTGATCTCGTTGGCGGCCAGCGAGAACAGGGTGTCGTTGATCAGGGTCGACTTGCCCGAGCCGGACACGCCGGTGATGCAGGTCAGCAGCCCCGACGGAATGTCCAGGTCCACGCCCTTGAGGTTGTTGCCGCTGGCACCGCGCAGGCGCAGCGTCATCTTCGGGTTCGGCTTGTGCCGGCGCGCGGGAATCTCGATCGCCCGCTTGCCCGAGAGGTACTGGCCGGTGAGCGAGCGCGGTGCATCCAGGATGTCCTGCAGGGTGCCCTGGCCGACGATTTCGCCGCCATGCACGCCGGCACCGGGGCCGATGTCGAGCACATAGTCGGCCAGACGGATCGCGTCTTCATCATGCTCGACCACGATGACCGTGTTGCCGAGGTCGCGCAGGCGGGTGAGGGTGCCGAGCAGGCGCTCGTTGTCGCGCTGGTGCAGCCCGATGGACGGCTCGTCCAGCACATACATCACGCCGACCAGGCCGGCGCCGATCTGGCTGGCCAGACGGATGCGCTGCGCTTCACCGCCGGACAGCGTGTCGGCCTTGCGCTCCAGGGTGAGGTAATCCAGGCCGACGTCGACCAGGAAGCCCAGGCGCTCGCCGATTTCCTTGACGATCTTGCTGGCGATCTCGCCGCGCCAGCCGGGCAGGGTCATGCTGCTGAAGAACTTCAGCGCCTCGTCGATCGGCAGGACCACCAGTTCCGGCAGTGCGCGGTCGGCCACGAACACGTTGCGGGCGGCCTTGTTCAGGCGCGCGCCATGGCATTCCGGGCAGTTGCGTTCGCTGATGTACTTGGCCAGCTCTTCGCGCACCGCCGCCGACTCGGTTTCCTTGTAGCGGCGCTCCAGGTTCGGAATGATGCCTTCGAAGCGGTGCTTGCGCTGGGTGCGGCCACCGGCTTCGGTGAAGTAGGTGAAGGTGATGGTCTCGTCGCCACTGCCGAACAGCACCGCCTGGCGCACGTCTTCGGGCAGGCTCTGCCACGGCGCGTCCACGTCGAACCTGTAGTGCTTGGCCAGCGAGGCGATCAGCTGGAAGTAGTAGGCATTGCGACGGTCCCCGCCGCGCACCGCGCCGGCCGAGAGCGACAGTTCCGGGTGAACCACCACGCGCGAGGGGTCGAAGAACTCGGCCATGCCGAGGCCGTCGCAGCCCGGGCAGGCACCCACCGGCGAGTTGAACGAGAACAGGCGCGGCTCCAGTTCGGGCAGCGAGTAGTCGCAGACCGGGCAGGAGTACTTGGAGGAGAACAGGACCGGTTCGGCCCCCTCCACATCCAGTGACTGCACGGCGACCATGCCGTCACCCAGCTTGAGCGCGGTTTCAAAGCTTTCTGCCAGCCGCTGCTTGATGTCCTCGCGCGGGCGGAAGCGGTCGATCACCGCTTCGATGGTGTGCTTCTGGCGCAGCGCCAACGGCGGCACCGCGTCGATCTCATGCAGCACGCCGTCCACGCGCACGCGCACGAAGCCCTGCGCGCGCAGCTGGTCGAAGACCTGGGCGTGCTCGCCCTTGCGCTCGCGGATGACCGGTGCCAGCAGCATGTAGCGCTGCTCCGGGTCCAGGGTGAGCACGTGATCGACCATCTGGCTGACGGTCTGCGCTTCCAGCGGGTAGCCATGGTCCGGGCAGCGCGGGCTGCCGACGCGGGCGTACAGAAGGCGCAGGTAGTCGTAGATCTCGGTGATCGTGCCCACGGTCGAGCGCGGGTTGTGCGAGGTCGACTTCTGTTCGATCGAGATCGCCGGCGACAGACCTTCGATATGGTCCAGGTCCGGCTTCTCCATCACGCTCAGGAACTGCCGGGCATAGGCCGACAGCGATTCCACGTAACGGCGCTGACCCTCGGCGTAGATGGTGTCGAAGGCCAGCGAGGACTTGCCCGAGCCGGACAGGCCGGTGATGACAATGAGCTTGTCGCGGGGCAGGTCGAGATCGATGTTCTTGAGGTTGTGCGTCCGCGCGCCGCGGATGCGGATGAAATCCATCGCCATGGGGGATCCGTAGTGGGGCAGTGGGGCAAGCGAGACGCCAATCGGTCAGCCTACCGAGCTTGGGATTTGGGGGCAATCGCCGACATTGCCACCCCCCTGTCTCATCTCCTGAGACCTGCGCGGCCGTTTCCTGAACGGGGTTCAGCCCCGGGTAGGGTAGGGCAGGGGGCGGGTTGACCCGGACTGGGGTTGGCCCGTAAAATCCCGCTTCTGTCCGCCCTCGATGGCGGCAGTCCAAGACCACAATAACTACAGAGGAAGTCTGGTCATGTACGCAGTACTGGTCACCGGCGGTAAGCAATACCGCGTGGCGCAGGGCGAAACGCTCCGCGTCGAAAAGCTCGAAGTCGAAGTCGGCAGCGAGATCAAGTTTGACAACATCCTGCTGCTGGGCGACAGCGACGGCATCAAGCTGGGCGACGCGCTGAAGGGTGCCTCGGTCACCGCCAAGGTCGTGTCCCAGGGTCGTGCCGACAAGGTCCGGATCATCAAGTTCCGTCGCCGCAAGCACCACATGAAGCGCCAGGGTCACCGTCAGTACTACACCGAAATCGAGATCACCGGCGTTGCCGGTGGCAGCAAGTAATAAGGAGAAGCAGTCATGGCACATAAAAAGGGCGTAGGCTCCTCGCGCA
>JAEWLO010000151.1 GCA_023457475.1 Pseudomonadota bacterium
CGGGCGGTTAGCTCAGCGGTAGAGCATTGCCTTCACACGGCAAGGGTCACAGGTTCGATCCCTGTACCGCCCACCATTAAAATCAAGATGTTGCGACGAAACCGGCGAGAGCCGGTTTTTTCGTAACTGCAGGGTAACAGCAGGGGACTTCATGGATCCGAAGACGCTCCACGATCTGAAACTTGCAGTGGCGGTTGCTGTCTTTGTCGGCACTGCGATGCAAATGCTGGCGGACAAGTTCGGTCCCGACTATCTGATCACCGAGCGAGATCCGAAGGTCCCGCAGTGGGTCAAGGGTCTTGGCGCTTGGTTGACCCTCGTCGCCTCTGCGGCGGTTGCCATCCTTGAGTTCATGACGCCAATTGGCTGAGTGCTGATCGGAGCGCACTGCTCCTGGCCGCCGCGGTCCCGCTGGCTCCTTCGATCCGGTCCAACCGATCCACCCCTGGGGCGAGCAGGGCATAGCTCTGCTGCGCGGCCGCCGTGGTCGCTGCCTTGCCATCCCTGTACACACCAGATCGGACACAGCGCGAGCGAAGTTTTCGGGCAGCGCCTAGATGGTATTTGCTAGGCCGCCTCTCCACACGGCAAGCGTCGCCGGTTCGGTCCCTGTACCGACCACCAGTTAAGTCCTTAATCTCGCGTGGAGACCGTTTAAGTTTGCGTAGTGCCGGTTTCTTAAGTGCAAGATAAGTGCACCTCACTTGTGACTTCCTAACTCCCAAGGTCTGGTGGCTACCTATGGTGCATAAAAGCGTCTCTTTAGAGGAAGCGGTGACCGCGGTGACTGCTGCGCATTCCGCGGTTTGGCACGCGGTCGCGGGCTACCGGTACATGTGGGATGCTCCGGACCGTGACACTCCCTTCGAACTTACGATCTTTGGGAACATAATCGCCACCGAGCCGTTTCCCGGCTTAGGGATTGATTGGCGCTATACCGTGCACCCAGCACTACTCCGCGAACGCGCGCAGGAGGTCGTCAAGCACACTGCCAGGCAAGCGATCATTGACGTAAGTGATGCGGTGCGGAGCTACGGCTTGTCTTCAGGACAAAAAGCGCGGTATTCCGCAAATTCTGTTGTCGTCCTTCTTCGCGCGCTCAGGTTGGCCTATGCTCATCGCTCAGATGACTGGCGGTTCGACAGATCACCTTTGCCTCTTCAATGGCGACAGATACGCCTCGTTGAGGGAATGGAGGGGAGGTCCATAAGCGAGCTCATCATGCTAAGCGACCAGCTCCGCCTGCTCAACGACGCGATCCACCTTCTCGATCCCGGCAACCCTTTGACCGCCTCCGTGCACCGCTGATCGGTAAGAGAGGCAGGAATGCTAGCTGCAAATACTCGTTTCGCAGCTAGCAATCAGCCATTGCGCGACGATATGACTCTGTAACGGCGGCGTTCTCCAACTGGTCACCGAACGTCCGCATGAGTGTGACCGTCGTGTCCACGATTGCGTCGATCTGACCTTCGTCAATGAAAGCGTTCTCGCCGTGAGCGATGGCATTTCGACGTTCCAAAAGCAACTTGTCGATGAACGTCTCACGTGATTCATACGGAGTAGCATCCACTCCGCACACCAAGCAGATGTCGCTCATAACGGCACAATTCAAGTTCGATCGCGTACTCACAATCGTTTCGTCTACCTTGGTGAAATGAAGGGATGAGCCGGATAGAATTTCCTCCACAACCTTGCAGCTGTCGCCGAAGTTCTTCCTGGAGCCATAGAGGTTTGCAAGACGAGGAATGAAGTAGTTTTTGAGGAACTGCGGATCAAGCTCGGCGTAGCGCAGACTTCGGTATGCGACGAAATCCAGATAGTTCTTGGCCGCAAGCCGGACATATCCCTCCCAGTGTGCATAAGCGATCGTCACTAAGGCGCGCAGAAGAACGCGACGCGCTATGGCGTCTGAGCGTTGAATTGCTGCTTTCAGGTCTGAAAGCTCTCTAATCCTCCAGACTCTATCCGTGTTCAGGATGTCCCCAAGTAGCTCAGGGGTGCGGGGCCTGGTCATGGCTTGAATAGCTCTGCGCCAAACGGAACTGTCATTTGGATCCGCTGCGTTCCGCGCAATCCGGGTGATTTAAACGTAGCAAGTTGGGAAGAGCTCCAGAAGCTCTTTGTCCTCGAGCGCACGAATTCTGGCGGATCGGCCAATGCCAGAATGGCGTCAAGGTTCGAGGCAACCCCCACTGCAATTCCCTCAAGACCGACCAAGCCCACCCTGCCTATGTGTCGGGCTCCGTCCCAAGTGCGGAGCGCATCAGCTCCAAGCGCTTGGAAAAGGAGGTCAGTCGTAGCGACTATTGTGTGGTTTGGATCGTTTAGGTCACCAGCCTTCGCCAGAGAAATGATTCCCTCATCAATGTAAGCCTCGACATCCAGAAGGCCTTTGTAAGGAACAAGGGTGTGCACAAGCAGCCTAGTGGCGTATTCAAGGTGTTTCTGCCGCTCAATCTGCTCTTCACTGGTGCCCGTGATTGCCTTAAAGTTCGGTCGTTCCGCTGAAGCCTTTACAGCCCGGAAATAGTCTGCGTTCACCATCAGCATGATGCAGTTTCTAAGCTCTTGAGCATTAGCCGGGGTGCCTCCAGCATTTAAGCGCTGAAACAGGTCGTACTTTGCATCGTTGTCACTTGGTCGCTTGAGGATCTCTACGCCAAGACGCGCCCGCTTTATCGCAAGTTGCTGAGGCTTGCCAATCGGCTCCTGCTCATCCATTGGAGGATTCTTGATGGCCTCAGACATCTCCCACACCGCATTCTTGAGCGAGGGAAGATAGTGCGTAGCCTCAAGCGAAGATGGAGGCACGTCTTCGCCCGCTTCACTCTTGAGGGACCCCATGAACTCCAGAATGGTCGAAAGTCTTTGAAGGCCATCAATGAGTTCCCACCCGCCGTCATCCGTCTCAAAAACGAAGATTGGAGGAAGGGGAATTCCAAGCAGAATGGACTCGATTAGCTTTGACTTCTGACCTATGTCCCATCGGAAAGTCTTTGAAATTCGGGCCTGATGATCAACTCGGATTTTTCATACATTCCCACCAGTTCGCCAAGGGACATCTGGTAGGCATCCGTGCGTACCGTGCGCTGCGTTAGTTCGATCTCATCTGCAAGCATTGCCCGAATCTCCATTGATGGTGGGCGCGTGCCCAGTTCGCAAATGGTAGTCGGCATCTTTACCAGACGCACGTCCTTATGGGCGGCTCAATCGGCACTGCCGGGGTTGCCAGGCCCGGGCCGGTCCGCGGGCCTGGCTCTGCGCAGCGCTAGACTTGACCGCCATCGTCTGCTCCTCGCGTGCAAGGTCGGGCCGACTCTCGCGGGAGCGGATGCTGGGAAAGCTCTGCTGCCCAGCTATTGGCCGATCCGCCCGGTTACAGCCGCGGCACCCGCCCCGCCCAGAAAATGATTTTTCTCAACTGACGGTGGAAATAAAAAGCTGCGCGCACGTATCG
>JAEWLO010000152.1 GCA_023457475.1 Pseudomonadota bacterium
CGCGGCGGCCTGCTGGGCCTCGATGACTTCACGGGCCAGGCGGTTGATGACCTTGGGGTCGATGCCATAGTCCTCGTCTCCCATCAGCGCCTCCCCGGAAACTTTCAGAAGGATGCGGCGATAGGAAAGATTGGACATGGTGGCCTCTGGATGCGTGGAAAACGCGGGAATTCTACTGGAACCGGCGTCAACCGGCGTAGAAATTTTGTTGCGCCGCGGCGTGGCCGGCCGCGGACCCCTGTCTGACCGTGTTCAGGCCGGCTCGGTTCCCGGCGAGCGCGCGATCACCCGGTTGCGGCCCAGGCTCTTGGACCGGTACAGCACGTCGTCGGCCGCCTTCAGCAGGTCCTTCACGTCGGCGAAGCGCTCGTAGCCGCCCTGGGTGGCCACGCCGGCCGAGAAGGTGATGAACAGCGGGCCGTCGGCGACGTCGGCCATGGGGGTGTTCACGATGTTGGCCAGCACGCGGCGCACCACCTCCAGGGCAACCCCTTCGGTGGTGTTGGGCAGCAGCGCGATGAACTCCTCGCCGCCGAAACGGGCGACGGTGTCACTGCTGCGCAGCTGCTCCTGCAGTTTGGAGGCGAAACTGCGCAGGACTTCGTCGCCGAGCAGGTGCCCGTGGGCGTCGTTGACCTTCTTGAAGTCGTCCAGGTCGTTGAACGCGACCGAGAGCGGCCAGCCATGGCGGGTGGCGCGGGTGAACTCCTGTTCCAGCACGGCTTCCAGCTGGCGGCGGTTGAGCACCCCGGTGAGGGCATCGCGGTGGGCCTGTTCGGCCAGCCGGTTGGCGCGCGCCTCGGACTCGTCCGCGCGCTGCCGGGCCATCGCGGCATCCTGCATTTCGCGCAGGTTGCGCAGCGTGGCGAGCTCCTGGGCGTGGTCGATCAACTGCTGCACGCGGAGCGGCGAGGTGAGCGTGGTTTCGAACAGGGCCCCGATGTCCGGCAGGGCCTCGCTGATGCGCGCCAGTACCTGGTCGAACTGGGCGCTGTCCAGCTGCAGGGTGTCGTGGACCCGCTGCAGGGCCTTCTCGCGGGCGGCGTCGGCATCGGGCCCCAGCCAGATGTCGGCGACCGCACCCGACACGGCCACGCAGGCCTGGAACTTGTCCTCGATGGCGTCGGGCGACTCGCTGCTGGCAATGGCGTCGACCAGGTAGCGGGGCAGGTCCCACTGGTCGGCCATCCAGGCCCCCACATCGGCGTGGGTGCAGGCCAGCTGTTCGCGCTCCAGCGCCAGCAGGTGGTCGTTGTCGGTGGCAGCGCGCAGCAGGGGCAGGTAGCGGTCGGGCTCGCTCTGGGCCAGTACCAGCACGCCGATGTCCTGAAGCAGGCCGGCGAGCATGAGCTCCTCCGCCTTGCGCAGCCCGCGCGCCTGGCCCAGCAGGCTGGCGGCCAGGGCACTGAGGATGCTGCGGCGCCAGGCGCGTTCGCGCACGTCCTGGCCCTGGCCGGGCGCGGCCACGTCGCGGGTCACGGTAAAGCCGAGCGCGAGGCTGACGGTGGCGTTGAGCCCGAGCATGGTCAGCGCCTGGCCGAGGTTCTCGATCCGGCGCCGGCTGGCATACAGCGGCGAATTGGCGATGCGCAGCATGCGCGCGCTGAGCGCCATGTCGATGCCGATGATGTCGGCGGCAGTGGTGATGTCCGCTTCCGGATTCTGCGCCAGCTCGATGATGCGCAGGGCGATTCCGGGCGGGGAGGGCAGGTTGCGGCAGAGCGCCAGGGCGGCAGTCAGCTCGGGAGACATGGCAGGGATACTGAGATGATGTGGCAAGAATACATGGAGTGGGTCACAGTTTTGGTCCGTACCGCTTGCCATGTTGGGCGTCATGCCCATCGAAGCGTACCATGCGCGCTCCCGATCACATGGATGCTGCAGACGATGGCTGTGAAGTCGCTCAAGGAATTTCTGGCCGCCACGGAGGAGAAAGATCTCAGTGCCGATGCATTCGAGCTGGAAAGCCCGCACATGCTGGAGGTCCGGGTCGACGGCCGGGTCTGGGCCAAGTCGGGCGCGATGGTGGCGCGCAAGGGTGCGGTGAAGTTCACCCGCGAAGGCGTGCTGGAGCGCGGCGTGGGCAACCTGCTGAAGAAGCTGGCCACGGGCGAGGGTCTGCGCCTGATGAAGGCCGAGGGCCAGGGCCGGGTGTATCTGGCGGACATGGGCAAGCGGATCACCCTGCTGCGGTTGGAGGGCGACTCGGTGTTCGTCAACGGGAACGATGTGCTGGCCTTCGAGTCGGAGATCGATTCGCAGATCACGATGATGCGCAGGGTGGCGGGCATGATGTCCGGCGGCCTGTTCAACATCCGCCTGAGCGGCCACGGGATCGTGGCAATCACCTCGCACTACGAGCCGATGACGCTGCCGGTGAACGCGCGGACCGGCCCGATCTACACCGACCCGAACGCGACCGTGGCCTGGTCGGGCGGCCTGACCCCGGAGATCGTCACCGACATCTCGCTGGGCACCTTCCTCGGCCGCGGCTCAGGCGAAAGCCTGCAGCTCAAGTTCGCCGGCGAAGGCTGGGTCGTCGTGCAGCCGTACGAAGAAGTCACGTTCCAGGCGAAGCCCTGATTCCGCGCGAACAGCCCTTGGCTGCAGGTCTACGGGCCTAGGCCCGTCGGGTGTGGGTTTGCAGGGGACGCCGTAAACCCATCCATGGGGGCTCAGTCGCCGCATCCATGCGGCTCATGCCCCTGCAAACCCACCC
>JAEWLO010000153.1 GCA_023457475.1 Pseudomonadota bacterium
ATGCCGGCCTCGTTTGATCGCATGTGGCAGCAGGGCTTTCCTTCACCGCATGTGCACTATCTGGACGATGCCAGCATCGCGGCCATCGGGGAGCATGCCGGCCTGAAGATCTCAGCGGTGCGGACCCTGCCCTCCATGACCGTACGTGGCCTGTATGCACGCATCCGGACGGACCGTACGGTTTCCGCTCCCAAAGCACTGGCACTCGGCGCGGTGTTGACGGCTGCCTGCCCGGTGCTGAGCGTGATGCCAGCCGACATCAAGGTCTGGCTGTTGCAGGCGGCCTGAAGAACGGCCTGCACCCGCGGCAGGCCGCGTTCATTCCTTGGCAGGTCGTTGGCGGCCTGCCGTTGTATGCTTCCGGGCTGGAGTCCGCCCCTTCCAGGAGCGCGGTGCTGGAATCATGAACAGGAGAACAGGTAGTGCCCACATGGCTTGTCACCGGCGGTGCCGGATTCATTGGCGGTAATTTCGTCCTCGAAGCCGTCGCCAAGGGCGTGCGGGTCATCAATCTTGATGCCCTGACATACGCCGGCAATCTCAAGACCCTGGGCTCGCTGGAGGGCAACCCGAACCACATCTTCGTGCAGGGGGATATCGGCGACCAGTCGTTGGTCAGCCGGCTCCTGGCAGAACACCAGCCCGATGCGGTGCTGAACTTCGCTGCGGAAAGCCACGTGGACCGTTCGATCGACGGCCCCGGGGCATTCATCCAGACCAATGTGGTCGGTACCCTCGGCCTGCTCGAGGCCGTGCGCGACTACTGGAAGGCCCTGCCGGCCGACAGGAGTGGGGCGTTCCGCTTCCTGCACGTCTCCACCGACGAGGTGTACGGCACGCTTGGCGAAACCGGCAAGTTCAGCGAAACCACTCCGTACGCGCCGAATTCGCCGTACTCGGCGTCCAAGGCCGCTTCGGACCACCTGGTGCGCGCGTTCCATCACACCTACGGGTTGCCGGTGCTCACCACCAACTGCTCGAACAACTATGGCCCCTACCACTTCCCCGAAAAGCTCATCCCGCTGGTGATCGCCAAGGCGCTTGCAGGCGAGCCGCTGCCGGTCTACGGCGACGGCAAACAGGTGCGGGACTGGCTGTTCGTGAGCGACCACTGCGAGGCGATCCGTACCGTCCTGGCCAAGGGCCAGGTCGGCGAGACCTACAACGTCGGTGGTAACTCCGAGAAGCAGAACATCGAAGTCGTCCAGGCCATCTGCGCCCTGCTGGACGAACGCCGCCCGCGTGAGGACGGCCAGCCGCGCAGCAGCCAGATCACCTACGTGGCCGACCGCCCTGGCCACGATCGCCGCTATGCGATCGATGCCAGCAAGCTCAAGGACCAGCTGGGCTGGGAGCCGGAGTACACCTTCGAACAGGGCATCGGCTTTACCGTCGACTGGTATCTGGAGAACCAGGAATGGGTCAACGGCGTGCTCGACGGCAGCTACCGCCTGCAGCGCATCGGCACCAGCGCATAAGGAACTGAAATGACGCAACGCAAGGGCATCATTCTGGCCGGAGGTTCCGGCACCCGGCTGTATCCGATCACCAAAGGTGTCAGCAAGCAGCTGCTGCCGGTGTACGACAAGCCGATGATCTACTTCCCGCTCAGTGTGCTGATGCTGGCGGGCATCCGCGACGTGCTCATCATCAACACCCCGCACGAGCAGGCCCTGTTCCAGCAGCTGCTGGGCGACGGCTCGCAGTGGGGGATGAACATCGAGTACGCCGTGCAGCCGAGTCCGGATGGACTGGCCCAGGCTTACCTGATCGGTCGCGATTTCGTCGGCGGCAAGCCGAGCTGCCTCGTACTGGGCGACAACATCTTCCATGGGCATGGCCTGCGCGAAGTGCTGCGCCGGGCAGATGAACGCGAAACGGGTGCCACCGTGTTCGGCTACTGGGTCAATGATCCGGAACGCTACGGTGTTGCCGAATTCGACAATGCCGGCAGGGTGATCGACCTGGTCGAGAAGCCGGCCGAGCCGCGGTCCAACTACGCGGTCACCGGCCTGTACTTCTATGACGGCAACGCCAGTGACTATGCTGCCGAGCTGAAGCCGTCGCCGCGCGGCGAGCTGGAAATCACCGACCTCAACCAACGCTACCTGCGCGAGGGCAACCTGCATCTGGAAGCCCTGGGCCGCGGTTATGCCTGGTTGGATACCGGTACGCACCAGTCCCTGCTGGAAGCGTCCAATTTCATCGAGACCATCCAGACCCGCCAGGGCCTGCAGGTCTGCTGCCCGGAAGAGATCGCCTTCGGCAAGGGCTGGATCTCCGCCGAGCAGCTTGAAGCGCTGGCGGCGCCGTTGATCAAGAACGGCTACGGACAGTACCTGCATAAACTGGCTGCGCGAGGAGTAGTGCCGTGAAAATCATTGAAACCCGGCTGCCGGGTTGCGTCGTGATCGAACCGGCAGTATTCGGCGACGAGCGCGGCTTCTTCTTCGAAACCTGGAACGCCGAGCGCTTCGGGCAGCACGGTTTGCCGACGAAGTTCGTGCAGAGCAACGTGTCCACCTCGGCCAAGGGTGTCCTGCGTGGCCTGCACTACCAGTGGCCGCGTCCGCAGGGCAAGCTGGTCAGCGTTCTGGAAGGCGAGGTGTACGACGTGGCGGTGGATATCCGTCGCGGTTCGCCGACGTTCGGGCAATGGGATGCGGTGGTCCTCAGCGCAGAGAACAAGAAGCAGTTCTGGATTCCCGAGGGGTTCGCCCATGGCTTTGCCGTGCTCTCCGAACGCGCGGTGTTCAGTTATCTGTGCACGGAGGTGTACCTGAAGGACTTCGATGCCGGCGTGCGTTGGAATGATGCCGACATCGCCGTGGATTGGCCGATCAGCGGTCCCACGCTGTCGGTCAAGGACGAGGCAGCGCCGTTCCTCAAAGACATTGCCGAAGATCGCCTGCCGGCCTACACCCCCTGAGGAAGACTTCTGGAATGAAGATTCTGCTTTTTGCCGGCAACGGACAGCTGGGCCAGGAACTGCTGCGCGCGCTTGCACCGCTGGGTGATGTCATTGCGACCACCCGGACGGGGGCGCTGGCGGATGGGACGCCCTGCGAGACGGCCGACTTCAACGCGCCGGAATCGCTGCCGTCGCTGCTCGACCGCGTCCGCCCGGACTGGGTGGTAAATGCAGCGGCCTACACCGCGGTGGATCGTGCTGAAGACGATCGTGATGCCGCGTGGCGCGCCAACGCGGAGGCTCCGGGCGTCATCGCGCGCTGGTGCGCGGCCGCGGGTGTGCCGCTGGTGCATTACTCCACCGACTACGTCTTCGACGGCCAGGGCACCCGCCCTTACCGTGAAGATGACGCCACCGCGCCGCTGGGAGCCTACGGGGCAAGCAAGCTCGATGGTGAGGATGCCATCCGTGCGGCAGGCGGCCGGCACCTGATCTTCCGTACCGCTTGGGTTTACGCCTCGCACAGCGCCAATTTCCTGCGTACGATGCTGCGCGTCGGTGCCGACCGCGACGTGCTGCGGGTGGTGGCCGACCAGGTCGGTACACCCACGCCCGCGGCGCTGATTGCCGATGTCACCGCACAGGTCCTGCAGCATGACGGCACGCTGTCTGGCACCTGGCACCTGACGGCCAACGGCGAGACCAGCTGGCATGGATTTGCCGAGGCGATTTTTGCCCACGCGGTCGAGAGCGGTGTGATTGCACGCGCCCCCAGGGTGGAGGCCATCACCACGGCCGAGTATCCGACCCCCGCACAACGGCCTGCGTATTCGCACCTGGACGTCAGCAAGCTGGAATCCGACTTCGGCCTCAGCCTGCCGTCCTGGCAGGACGGATTGAAGCGGGTCATGGCGGCGATTCCGCCCCACGGTAGCCGCGCCGCCTGAGGCGCGGCATGCAGAGACCGCACATGATGTTTTCTCTTTCGAAGAAGCCCGGCATACGCCGGGCTTCTTCAAGTGGTGAATGTGTCTTTTCCGCTGAAGGCTCTTAGCGGGCGGGAAGCGGTCTTCCCACAAGCATGTCGAATCCATCCACGTCGTTGTCGCTCGCCACGGGCGTGACGATCTGAAGCAAAGAGCTGCTGAATCCGTTCGCACCGTTCAGAACGTGCACTTCCGCGTTCGCGGAGGCCTTCCGGAACGCGTACAGGTCGGGTTTGCCATCCAGATTGTAGTCCGCGACACCGAACGTCCATGCTCCGCCGCTCCCAGTCTGGCCCAAACCTGTTGCGATGTGCGCGACAAAGTTCTGGAATCCGGATGCCGCGCTCAGGACGTGAACCTCCGTTTTACCGGAAAGCCCGTTCTTGTTGATCATGTAGAGGTCGAGACTGCCGTCGCCGTCGTAGTCGCCGAGAGCGAAGTCGATCTCGGTGCTGTTGCCGGGAGCAGCTGCCCCCGTAGCATGCTGGGCGAGCGCGGTTTGAAAACCGGTGGATCCATCCAGTACATGTACGTCCAGCTTTCCATTCGTGCCGTTCTTGTTGATGGCGTAGACGTCGATGGCACCGTCTCGATCGTAGTCACCCACGAGGAATTTCCACCGATTGTCGGATCCGGTATCTCCCAGTGCCGTTCCAGTCTGTTGCAGGAAGGATGTGTACTCGGGACCCTTCAGGACGTGCACCTCCGTGGATCCCGTGCCGGTCTGACTCCGGTTGAACAGGAACAAGTCCTCAATGCCGTCGCCGTCATAGTCCGCCAT
>JAEWLO010000154.1 GCA_023457475.1 Pseudomonadota bacterium
GGCGGCCCCATCTCCCGTGCCCGAGATACGGCCTGGCGTGCCCGCCGGGTATCTGGGCCATGACCTGCCCGACAGCCTCCTGCTGCTTCCGCCACCACCTGCCAAGGGCACGCCGGCCTTCGCACGCGACCAGGCCGCGCACGCCGCTGCCCGGAAGCTTCGGACCACGCCGCGCTACGCGCTGGCGACCCAGGACGCGAACCTGACCTTCCCCCACGTTGCCGGCACCTTCGCCTGCGCCCTGGGGGTCCCGGTGAACGCGACCGACACGCCCCGCCTGTACCTGCTGCTGCAGCGGAGCATGGTGGATGCAGGTCTGGCGACGTATGCCGCCAAGGACCACTACAAGCGCACCCGACCGTTCGTGTTCTACAAGGAGACCACCTGCGCACCGGACGATGAAGCCGCGCTGCGCGAGGATGGCTCCTATCCCTCCGGGCACACCGCCATTGGCTGGGCCTGGGCCCTGCTGCTCACCGAGCTCAGTCCGGCGCAGGCGAACGCGCTGCTTGCCCGGGGTCGGGCGTTCGGAGAAAACAGGCTCATCTGCAACGCCCACTGGCAGAGCGATGTTCTGCAGGGGCGTGCGGCAGCGGCCGGTGCGGTGGCGAAACTGCATGCCAACGCGGACTTCCTGGCAGACATGCGCGCGGCACGGGCCGAGATCGATGCGCTGCGCGGAGCCGGTATACCGGCGACCGACTGCGATGCTGAAACGGCGGCCTTGAAGGTAGCGATCAAGGGCGTGGAATGACGCGCCGGGTGGTGTCGATCAACCTGCTGCAGAAACAGATGACCTGGCTCGCTGCTCCCTCAGCGATGACGGGGGAGACATCCCGCGGCCGACAGCGAGCCAGGTCAAGCTCTGCACCCATGCGACCTGAACTCCATGCATGGGCGCGTATCCGGTCCAATCACATCCCCCCTACGGGGCGAACAATCGTCGCTGCACCGTGATGCGGATGTGATGGATCTAAAATCACGTTCGTTGTTTTCTCCACGCCGAACTAACACTGCTGACATTGCGTTGCGGAAACAGATACTTGTGGAAACCACGTGCGGAATTAAAGCCATTTTCTGCATACTATCTTCGCGCAAGACGGTCCATCCCCGATATCTCCACGCGCCGATTTGGCGCAAGACAGTCGATCAACGCCTCCTCCAGACGCTGCGCGCAATCGACCAGGGGATCCGCCTCGCCACGCCCCTCGGCCACGATGGCGCTGGCCGGCACCCCGCCTGCGATCAGTGCGGCCCGGACCGTGTCCGCGCGCCGCTGCGACAGCGAAAGGTTGTAGTGCCGCGCGCCAATCCGGTCGCTGTAGCCCGCGACCGCGACCATCTGCACCTGGCTGGCTGCCCGTACCCGCTCAGCCAATACATGCACATCGCGACGTCCCTGCGCGGTCAGCACATCGCTGTCGAATGCAAACAGCGCATCTGCCTGGAGACGCAGCGGCTCGGATGGCAATGTGACCGGGGCCGGTGGTGCCGCCGGAGCCTGCATCGCCACCGGTTGCTGTGGCTGCAGGAGTCCGGCGCACAGTGCCGGCTTCCAGTAGCTGCGCTGGACGGTGTTCGTCGCATCAAACCGGACCTGCAGCTGGCAACTGAAGTAGTCGCCATTGGGCTGGCTGCGGAAGTTGAAGAGATAGTTCCACTCGTGCACACCGACGCCCTCGTTGAAGTGTGGTGTACCCAGCACGGTGTACAGCTGACGTTTGCTCATGCCCCGTGCGAACAGTTTCAGGTTGTCGACGTTGACGAACAGCCCTCCCTTCAACGACGCCCTCGCAGGATCGGGAAACACGACATGCTCGTCGCTGGCCGGCTCGGCGTGCTCGGCGGCCTGGCTGGCACCGATGCCGAACAGCACGGTCGTCAACGACAACAGCAGTGAGCGCAGCAGCGCGATGTCCTTCGTCATCGGGTATGACATGACCATTTCTCCGGAACTCACCATTGGATGCCTGCGCCCACCGACACACCGCCTTCTCCGCGGCTGTTGGTGGATCCGCTGACCTTGTAGATCCAGCGCCCGCCATCGGACACGCCCGACAGCCCGACCGCCACCCCGGATTCGCCGTTGTAGCTGCCAGCGGCGATCGCAGCCATGCTGCGCCCCGCTTCGTACGGCTGCGGCAGGCCGGCAACCGCCATCGCAGCCGCCACGCCCGCCGACGCCCGGTTGTCGGTGCGGCGCAGGTCGCGGTCGAATCCGCCCATGCGCTCGTCGGTGTAGGCCCGCGCACTGTCCAGGGTCTGCGACATGCCGGCACGCAGCTGGTCGACGTTGACCGCGTCGGTGCCCGCCGTGCCAGGACCGACGTTGTGCACGACCGTGGTTCCCGCGCCTGGTGCGCCCAGGGTGACACTGTTGTAGTTGGTGGCCCCCTGCACGGTGGTGTCGTAGCGGATCGTCCCCTGCTGTGCCGCCTGCAGCTGACGGACATTCACCGCATCGGTCGCCTCCGTGCCATCGCCGACATGGGTGATCTGGCGGGTGCTGTCGGCGCTGCCCACGGACACCGCATTGTCGCGGTCCGCAATCGAGCCGGCCCCCAGCGCCACGCTGTTGGCAGCCGTTGCGGCTGCGCCGTCGCCAATGGCGCCGCTACCCGTTCCGCTGGCCGAGGCTACCGGGCCTACCGCAATGCTGTCGGTGCCCGAGGCGATCGCCGCGGACTTGCTCGAGTTCACCTTCACGTAGGGATCGGTCGCGGCCGGACCGGAGGGCTGGCTCAGGTCGATCCGCGTATTGAGCACGTTGAGCGAAGCATCCACGGCCGCGAAAGCCGCGCTGACATCACCGTAGGTCGCGGTGCTGGTGCTGCCGTTGAGTCCAAAGGAGGAGATCGCGAAGCTGGGCGGCGTCCACGTCCCGGTACCACCGTCGAATGCCGTGGTGCCACCGAAGTAGCTGGCCACTGTCGTGTGGGTCTGGAACAGCTGGCCGCCATTGATCGCCTCGGTACTGCCGGCCTGCACCCCACCGTCCGCCAGGTTGCCGATGGTGGTGGGTCCGCCGCCGTTGCCCAAGGTGACCCGCGTGTAGTCCGGTTGACCGGTGCCGTCGTCGTCGTAGGAGACCGCGAAGACGTCCGCGGCGGCCGCCGTGATCCCGGCAATGGCACCGCGCAGCTGGGCGACATTGACCGCGTCGGTTGCCGCACTACCGGCGGCCACGTTGCTGATCTGGCGCTCGCCGCCAGCGAATCCGACCGACACCTCACCCGCCGAGACCTGCGCGGCGGCCAGACCAAATGCCGCATAGCTCGCCTGCGCGCCACGATCGGCCACGCTGCGGAAGCCGAGTGCCACGCTGTTGGCCTGGCTGGAACGCGCCTCCGCGCCCAGCAGTACCTGTCCATTGGCCGATCCCACCGCACTGTCGCCGACGACCACCGAATGACCCAGGCGCGCGGCATAGTCCGCCGTCGGCACCCCCGTGGGATCGGTCGGGTCGTTCAGCCCGGCCCCCGGGAACGCCACGTTCGCATCCACCTGCGGCAGTTCATGGCGGGCGTTGGCTCCGATCACCACCTCGCGCGACCCGTTTGCATACGCGCCGTCGCCCATCAGCACCTGGTAGTCCTGGGCCGGGTTCAACGCCCAGCACTGTACATCCGCCACCAGCAGATCGAGGCAGGTGCTGGCCCAGGCGGGAGCCTCTCCGGGCAGGATCAGCCCCAGCAGTCCGTTGGGATCGCCGTTGTTGATGTTGTAGATGTAGCTGTCGGAGGTGACCCCGCCGATCAGGGTCAGGTGCGAGTTGCCGCCGGTGGTGGCACCGCCCAGCCCATCGAGCAGCGTCCCGACAGGGCTCAGGTTGACTGTGGGGATGCCGAGTACGTTGGTGACCGAATAGGTCTGCATGACGTTTGCGTTGCTGACGGCCAGGTTGCCGTTGCGAACATATCCGTCGCCGCCGAGCAGATCCTGCGTGGTCGGTCCTACCAGCTCACCCAGTGAGCCGGTCAGCCCGCCGGTGCCGATGATCAGCCCGGCATTCGGATCCACCGGACCCGGTGCCTTCGGGCTGCCCGGTGGCAGTGCGTTGACCACCCCGCCCCCCAGCCCGCCGCCTACCGCCCCGACCACTGAGCCCAGGTCCGCGACCGTGCCTCCCAGACC
>JAEWLO010000155.1 GCA_023457475.1 Pseudomonadota bacterium
ACGAAACTGCGCAAACCCGTCGCGATTCCGATGGACCTGCCGTCGACCGGTTGTCTGACAGCGCTGGACAATCGGTTGCGAAGACGGTTCCATGTCTGGCCGCTGCGTGACCCCATCGTGGCTTCCACCCGGTAAGCGCGCGCCCGTTTCTCCTCCTTCAAGGACAGGCCATGGACACTTCCACCGTCGTAAGCGGGCAGCACGTGCAGAGCAATCGCGTCGCGCTGGCCGTGGTCACCGCGATCTTCTTCATGTGGGGCTTCATCACCTGCCTCAATGACATTCTCATTCCGCACCTGAAGGCGGCGTTCTCGCTGACCTGGGTGCAGGCGATGCTGATCCAGTTCACTTTCTTCGGTGCGTACTTCCTGATGTCGCTGCCTGCCGGGCGGCTGGTTGCGGCGGTGGGCTACAAGCGCGGCATCGTCGCCGGCCTGGCCATTTCCGGCGTGGGCGCGTTGCTGTTCTGGCCGGCCGCGCAGGCGCATGTCTACGGTCTCTTCCTGGGGGCGCTGTTCGTGCTGGCGACCGGCATCACCGTACTGCAGGTGGCCGCCAACCCTTATGTCGCCCTGCTCGGGCCGGAGCAGACCAGTTCCAGCCGTCTGACGCTCGCCCAGTCGATGAACTCGCTGGGCACCACGCTGGCACCGCTGTTCGGTGGGGTGCTGATCCTCTCCGCAGCACCGCGCTCGGAAGAGGCGCTGGCGCGCCTGCCGGAAGCAGAGGCCCTGGCCTACCGCATTGCCGAGGCGCAGTCGGTGCAACTGCCGTACTTCGGGCTGGCGGTCACGCTGTTCGTGCTGGCCGCCGCCATCTGGATGTTCCGCCTGCCGACCATCGCCGGCGTCGAAGACCGCCCGGCGCGGGGCGGCCTGCTTGCCGCGCTGCGTCACCGCCATCTGCTGTTCGGCGTGCTGGCCATCTTCTTCTACGTCGGGGCCGAGGTCTCCATCGGCAGCGTCCTGGTGAACTTCCTTTCGATGCCCGGTATCGGTGAGGGCATGACCGAGCAGGAGGCCACGCGGTACGTCTCGATGTACTGGGGGGGAGCCCTGGTGGGTCGTCTGTTGGGCACCTGGCTGCTGGTGCGGGTTGATCCGCGGCGGCTGCTGGGTATCTTCGCCCTGGTCGTCATCGCGATGCTGGCGGTCACCCTGGTCGGCAGCGGCGCGATCGCCAAGTGGAGCGTGGTGGGCGTTGGCCTGTTCAATTCGATCATGTTCCCGACCATCTTCGCCCTCGCCATCGGCGGGCTGGGCCCGCTCACCGGGCAGGGCTCCAGCCTGCTGGTGATGGCCATTGTCGGCGGTGCGGTGATTCCCCTGGCGATGGGCTGGCTCGCCGACCATTACGGGCTGCAGGTGTCCTTCCTGCTGCCCATGCTCTGCTACGGCTTCATCCTGTTCTACGCAGTGCGCGGTTCACGCCGTGTCTGAGCCTCAGCGGCGACGTGGTGGCTGGGTCGATTCGCGCACCAGCACCGCGTGGTCCACCGTGACCATCCGCCCCGCGTTCGGGGATCGGATGCGATCGATCAGCTGCTCGGTCGCCAGCCGTCCCATCGCGGCGGTCGGCTGGCGTACCGTGGTCAGCGCCGGGTAGATGTGCTCGGCAATGGGCGTGTCGTCGAAGCCGCAGACAGAGAGGTCGCGCGGAATCCGCAGCCCGCGCTGTCCCGCCACCCGGTACACGGCCGCGGCCATGTCATCGTTGGCGGCAAAGATCGCGGTGGGGGGGGCGTCCAGATCCAGCAGCGCGTTCGCAGCGGCGATGCCCGATTCGAACGAAAACTGGCCATTGACCACCAGCGCCGGGTCGTAGTCGATCCCGGCCTGCTTCAAGGCCTGGCGATACCCGGCGTGACGCCACTGGCACGCACCGTGCGTACGCGGGCCTTTGATGTGTCCGATGCGGCGATGGCCCTGCGCCACCAGGTGGTCGATGAGCTCCACCACCGCGGTGGTCTCATCCATGCGCACGCCGATGCGGTTGTCCACCTCGCGCGGCGCGATGCTGGAGAAGGGAATCTCCTGCTCCTCCAGCCAGGCCAGCACCACCGCATCATCGGTCAGCGGCGGAATCAACACCACGCCGTCGGGGCGGGAATTCTCGAACAGCGCCGCGAGATCGGGCAGCGTGTGGCGGCCGGTACCGACCGGCCCCAGAATGAGGTTGTAGTGACGCGCGTGGCAGGCATCCAGCATGCCGCTCTGGATTTCCATCAGATAGTTGCGCGATGGATTGTTGTAGACCAGTGCCAGCGAGTACGAACGCTGCCCGGCCAGGCTGCGCGCCGACAGGTTGGGCTTGTAGCCCAACCGCGTCACCGCCGCCATGACCCGCTCGCGCGTTTCCGTGCGCACGTTCGGTTCGTTGTTGAGCACACGCGACACGGTCTTGATCGAAACGCCCGCGACGGCGGCGACATCCTCGATACGGCTGCGCATGATGCGATGGATCTCCTGATGGGCGGTCGGCCGTTGCCGATGGTAATGCGCCAAGGGGATCGGCAGATTGCCGATGCAGGCGGATGGTGCCACGTTGCGGGCGCGCCGGGAACGGCGGAATTGCTTGACGCGATGCAGCACCCGACGCGCCGGATGCACCGTAGCGTCGGGCGGGATCCCTTGTGCGGCGGGAACGTTGTCACGCAGACCAGGCCATGCGTTTGACAGCGCGCCGGACGGCGTATATGACAGCGCTGTCAAGGCGAGTCACCGTGGGGTACGTGTGACCGCCATCCGTCCTGTTTTCCGGAGGTCCGTGCCCGTGATCCGTGTCCAACCCTCGCTTCTCGCCGCCAGTCTGCTGCTGGCGCTCTCCACCTCTGCCACCGCCGCGCCGGCTGCGTCCGAACGTCTGCACGACTGGCCGCAGGTGAAGAGCGCCATTGCCGCGGATCCTGCGATCGAAAGCCGCGTGCAGGCCATCCTTTCGAAGATGACGCTGGCGCAGAAGGTAGGGCAGATGACCCAGCCGGAGATCAAGACCATTACCCCCGACCAGGTGCGCCAGTACTACATCGGCTCGGTGCTCAACGGCGGCGGTTCATGGCCGGGCATGGACAAGCACGCCACCGTCGGTGCGTGGCTGAAGCTGGCAGACGCGTACCGCGCCGCCTCGCTCAGGAGCGATGCCGACACGCCGGTACCGGTCATCTGGGGCACCGATGCCGTGCATGGCCACAACAACGTGCACGGAGCCACGCTGTTCCCGCACAACATCGGCCTGGGCGCGGCGCGCGACGCCGACCTGATCGAACGGATCGGCCGCGCCACCGCCGAGTCCACCCGCGCCACCGGCATCGACTGGGTGTTCGCGCCGACGCTGGCGGTGGCGCATGACCCGCGTTGGGGTCGCACCTACGAAAGCTACTCGTCCGACCCGATGCTGATCCGCGAGTACGCGCACGCCTACGTGAAGGGCGCACAGGGCCGCTTCAGCGATGACGGCAACGTGGTGGTCACCGCCAAGCACTACATCGGTGATGGTGCCACCGAGCATGGCCGCGACCAGGGCGAGGCGGTGGTCGACCAGGCGACCATGATCAACGTCCACGGCCAGGGCTACTACGGCGCGCTGGCGGAAGGCGCGCAGCCCGTGATGGCCTCCTTCAACAGCTGGAACGACCGCGCCGCCGGGGTGGACTACGGGAAGATGCATGGCAGCAAGGTGCTTCTGACCGACGTGCTCAAGCAGAAGATGGGCTTCGACGGATTCGTGGTCTCCGACTGGAACGGCATCGCCCAGGTGCCCGGCTGCCGCAACGACAGCTGCGTGCAGGCGATCAATGCCGGCATCGACATGGTGATGGTGCCGGACGACTGGAAGGCGTTCATCGCCAACACCATCGCCCAGGTCGAGCGCGGCGAGATCCCGATGACGCGCATCGACGACGCGGTCACCCGCATCCTCCGGGTGAAGCTGCGCGCCGGCCTGTTTGAACATAAGCCGTCCGACAGCCGCTTCGCCGGCGATGCCGCCGCCGTGCAGCACCGTGAACTCGCGCGCGAGGCTGTGCGCGAATCGCTGGTGCTGCTGAAGAACGAGAAGCGGGCGCTGCCGCTGAAGCGCGACGCCCGCGTGCTGGTGGTCGGCAAGAGTGCCGACAGCATCAGCGACCAGTCCGGTGGCTGGTCGCTGACCTGGCAGGGGACCGAGAACAGCAATACCGACTTCCCCAATGCGGATTCCGTGCTGGGCGCGTTGCGTGCCGAGCTGGGCACAGACCGCGTCATCTACAGCGCCGATGGCACCGGGCTCGATGCCAGCCACGTCGACGTGGTGGTGGCGGTGGTTGGCGAAACGCCGTATGCCGAGACCAACGGCGACATTCTCCCGTCGGATACCGTCAGCCACAGCCGCGCCCAGCCGCAGGACCTGGCGGTGCTCAAGGCGGCGGCCGCCACCGGCAAGCCGGTCGTCACCGTGTACTTCTCCGGTCGCCCCCTGTACACCAACGATCTGCTC
>JAEWLO010000156.1 GCA_023457475.1 Pseudomonadota bacterium
GGGTTGCTCTACGCTGGGCGCGCGATGGCGTGTACGTCGTCGAGATACGCCTCGCGCGCAATGGCCAGCACGTCGTCCAGAAGTGCTGCCGCGGTGACTTCCGCGCCGGCACCGGGGCCCTGGATCAACAGAGGTTGGGCGGTGTAACGGTCGCTGTGGATGGCGACACGGTTATCGGTCTGTGCGCCGCCTGCCAACGGGTGATCTACCGGAACGATGCGAAGGCCGACCTGCGCGCCCTCAGCGTCGAAACCGCCGATGAAGCGCAGGCAGGCTCCCTGCTCGCGCGCCAGTGCCCACTGCTGCTGGATGGGCGCGTCCTGCTGCGGCAACTGCTGCAGCGCCTTCGCCAGCGGCAGCGCGGCCAACGCGGATGGAACCAATGACGTCACCTGGACCTGTTCGCTGCGCAGGGCGACGCCGCTGGCGCGGGCCAGGATCAGCAGCTTGCGGCGTACGTCCTCGCCGGACAGGTCCACGCGCGGATCGGGTTCGGTGTAGCCGGCGTCCAGCGCTTCCCGGACCCAGCTGGAGAAGGGACGCTGGCCATCGTAGTGGTGGAACAACCAGGCCAGCGAACCACTCAGCACGCCTTCAACACGATGGATATGGTCGCCCCCGGCGACCAGCGCGCGCAGGCTGCTCAACAGCGGCAGGCCTGCCCCCACGGTCGCGCTGTCGCCATAGCGTGCGCCACTGTCGGCTTTGCTTTCCGCGATGGCCTGCGCACGCGTCCAGTGCGCACCCTGTCCCAGCTTGTTGGCGGTGACCACGTGCACGCCGCGCGCCAGCCACTGTTCGTGCCAGTTGGCGACCTCGTCGCTGGCTGTCGCATCCACCACCACGTCGCCTCGCTGCAGCCCCTCGGCTTCCGCCCACGGCTGCAGGTCGGGCACTGCGCGCCCGGCGCGATTGGCCTGCGCCAGCTCCAACGCAGGCGGTTGTCCGCAATGACGTGCGGTACGCGAGTTCGCCAGCCAGGCGAAGCGCGGCAGCTCCACCCCGCGTGACTGCAACGCTTCATAACGCTGCACGAACGCCGTGCCCACCGTACCGGTTCCCAGCAGCGCCAGACGCGAGGGCGACGTGCGGAGCAGGGGGACCACCACCGCGCTCACGCGTCCACCTGTTTGCGCAGGCCGCCGACCGCGGCGGCATCGAGCACCGCCTGTGCGCGCGCCAGGCCGGCCTGCAGATCGGCGACAAGATCCTCGGCGTCCTCGATGCCTACCGACAGGCGCAGCAGCCCCTCGCCGATGCCGGCATGGGCACGCGCTTCGGGCGTCATCGCCGCGTGGGTCATGGTCGCCGGATGCGCGATCAGGCTTTCCACCCCACCCAGCGATTCGGCCAGGGTGAAGCAGCGCAGGCCGTCGACGAAGGCACGCACGGCCGCGTGCGGATCGTCGCCCGGACAGGATGCCAGCTCGAACGACAGCATCGCGCCGAAGCCACTCTGCTGCCTCGCGGCGATGGCATGGCCTGGATGGTCGGCCAGGCCGGGGTAGTACACCTGCGCGACAGCGTCGCTGGCCGCCAGGGTGTCCACGATCGCAGCGGTGTTCTCCTGGTGCGCGCGCAGTCGCGCGCCGAGCGTGCGCAGCCCACGCAGGGTCAGGAAGGCATCGAACGGAGAACCGGTGAGGCCGAGCGCGTTCGCCCACCACACCAGCTGCTCATGCAGTTCCTGATCGCGCGCGATCACCGCACCGCCGACCACATCGCTGTGGCCGTTGATGTACTTGGTGGTCGAGTGCAGCACCACATCGGCCCCGAACTCGATCGGGCGCTGGAGCGCAGGCGACAGGAACGTGTTGTCCACCACCACCTTGGCACCAGCGCGGTGCGCGGCGTCGATGACGAAGCGAAGGTCGGTAATGCGCAGCAGCGGATTGGACGGCGTCTCCACCAGCACCAGCGCCGGCTGGTGCGCCAGCGCCTCGGCCAGCGAACGCGGATCGGTCAGGTCGGCCGTGACGAGGGTGAAATGCCCCTTCTTCGCCAGCGCGTTGAACAACCGCCAGCTGCCGCCGTAGGCATCGTGCGGAACCACCAGCGTATCGCCCGGCTGCAGCAGCGCGTTGAGCACGAGGTTGATCGCGCCCATGCCTGTAGAGGTGATCACACCGCCGCTGCCGCCTTCCAGCTCGGCCAATGCCTCGCCGAGCAGGTCGCGGGTGGGATTGCCGCTGCGGGTGTAGTCGTACTGCCGCTTGTTGCCGAAACCGTCGAAGCTGAAGTTCGACGACAAGACGATCGGCGGCGTCACCGCACCGTAGGCGGCATCGCGATCGATCCCGGCGCGCACGGCGGCGGTGACACGGCTACAGTTCGGCTTGGAACCATCGGACAGGCTCATGCGTTTTCTCCCGGAGTGGCAAAGGCGGTAGCGAGGATCGCGTCGATGCGATCGGTTTCTTTCAGGAAGGCGTCGTGGCCGTAAGGCGAGCGCAGCACGCGCAGGCTGCCGAACGGGCCCAGGCCTTCGACCAGGCCGACCAGGTCGGACAGCGGCACCAGGCGATCGCCTTCCACGGCGACCACCACGGTGGGCACATTTATCGCGGACGGCTCCACACGGTGCAGGTCGATCGATTCGGACAGACGCAGATAGGCCTCGACCGGGGTACGGCCGACGTACTGCGCGCCTGCGGCATCCAGATAGTCCTCCGCCGCCACGCGGACGCGGCCATTGACCACCTCCGGTGCGGCATCGAAGCGCTCGCCGAATTCTTCCGGCGTGCGATAGCTGAGCATCGCGAACTGACGGGCCAGGCTCAGGCCGTGGCTTTCGGCACACTGCAGCTGACCCAGCGCCACCGCCCGCCGCTGCAGTGCACGCCAGGCAGCCGCGTAGGGATGCGGACGGTGCGCGCCGCTCACTGCAACCAGTTTCAGCACGCGCGTGCGATGACGGATGGCGAACTGCTGTCCCACCAGAGCGCCATAGGAGTAGCCCACGAAGCCCTGCAGCCGGGCGATGCCCAGATGATCCAGCAACAGTGCCAGCGCGTCGGCCTGGTCGGCGGTGTCGATCGGCACGTCGAGCGCGCCGTCCGCGCCGAGGAAGTCAAACGCGAGGATGCGTCGGGCGGCGGGGTCCAGCGTGCGTCCGGCGGCGACCAGGCCTTCAGCCCATCCCTTCTCGGCGAACACCGCGTTGGCGGCCACATGGCGATGTGCGGAGATGCCGCCGGCCAGGACCACAACCGGTGCCCCCTCGCGGCCGACCAGCTCATAGCGCAGGCGGACGGGACGCGGACCGGCGTGCCGGAGCGCCAGGACAGCGGCGAACTCGCCGCGCACTGCGGTGCGCCCGTCATCGACAGGCACGCTCAGCGGTGCGAAGGATTCGGAGGTGACAGCGGCGGTGGGTGCGAAGCTCATGGCGGTATCCCGATAAGGAAAACGGCCATCGAGCTTTCGCGGAGCTCGCGTTCGAAGCGCACGCACGATGCACGGTTCGAACCATCTTTCGGTGGACGCCACGGTCCCCGCAGGATTTGGCACCTACGCAGGTCGCTTGCGCGAACTGCGGGCTGCCCCGGCTTCAAAGGGCCTGTCCCTCTGCCGGTCTCGATGGTGGAACTACGATGCCAGCCCCGGATCCCCCTGTCAATCCCTTTATCAGGATGAAGCGATATATCTTTTGGTCATCAGTGCGACGCCGGTCCTTTCCTGAATGTGCGGGGTTGCGTAGAGTCGCGGCCACCCTCAATGGAAGTTCACTCATGCGCTGGACCCTGCTGCTGCCCCTGTTGCTGTCGCCCGCTCTGGGCCAGGCCGGCGCGCTGCCGGACTGGCGTTCAGGCTGGGGACTGACAACAGCCCCCGCAGACGCCGTCCAGCGTGACCAGAGCGGGATTGCCTCACTGAAGCTCGACGCCAGCGGCGACGCGTGGCAGGCGCGCGTGGAGAACCACCTGGCCGGCCCGGTGCAGGTCATGCTGAGCCAGGACGTGGGCACCGCCCTGCTGCCCGGCCTGCCACTGCAGACCCTGCTGCAACCGCAGGCCAGCGTGGTGGTCCAGCCACTACGGCTACCGGAGGGCGCACGACACCTTGCGCTCCGACTGGAGGCGATTCCAGGTGATCCCGCCGCGCGCCCCCAGGACGTGGGTTACCAGCTGCCCTTCATTTCCACCCGGTTCCAGGTCACCCAGGCTCCGCAGGGCCGCTATAGCCATACCGATGCCGAGAACCGCGACGCAGTCGACTTCGCCCTGCCCGAGGGCACCCCGGTTCTGGCTGCCCGACGCGGCAAGGTGATGCAGGTGCAGGGCAACTTCAGCGAGAACGGCTCCGACCCGCGGCGCGACCGTGCGCGGGCGAACTTCATCAGGATCCTGCACGAGGATGGCAGCATGGCCGTCTATGCCCACCTTCGCGCCAACGGCGTGCTGGTGCGCAGCGGCCAGCAGGTGGAGGCCGGCCAGCGGATCGGGCTGTCCGGGAATACCGGCTACAGCACGGCTCCGCACCTCCATTTCGTGGTCCAGGCGAACGTGGGCATGCAGCTGCAGTCGGTGCCGGTGCGGATCGTC
The DNA here is from genome assembly GCA_023457475.1 of Pseudomonadota bacterium. Lineage (GTDB taxonomy): Bacteria > Pseudomonadota > Gammaproteobacteria > Xanthomonadales > Xanthomonadaceae > Stenotrophomonas. The sequence goes on from JAEWLO010000156.1 coordinate 4,545, forward strand.
ACCGACCGGGGCGAGCTCCGTTTCCCGCGCGAGGACGGAAGCCGGCCAACGGCCGGCGCTACCGATTGAGGGCCTTCCCAGGCGCGGCACCCGATTGGGGTACAATCTGGCGCTTATTTCTTTGAAAAGCGCCCCGGGCGGGCGCGCCACGCCATGTCCGAAGTCGCTACCGAAGCTGCGCGCCGCCGCACCTTCGCCATCATTTCCCACCCCGACGCCGGCAAGACCACGCTGACCGAAAAGCTGCTGCTGTT
>JAEWLO010000157.1 GCA_023457475.1 Pseudomonadota bacterium
GCACCGCCTGGGCCGGCCAACGGCCGGCGCTACCGGGCTACGTTCGGGCGAATGATTGCCGGATACGTTCGGGCGAATGATTGCCGGCTATGTTCTGGCGAATGATGGCTGGATACATTCGGGAGAATGATGGCTGGTAGCCCCGGCCGTTGGCCGGACCTCGGGGTGCTGGACTAATTCGGAACAGCACAGTTGCTCGCGGACAGCACCGCCTGCAGGCGTTCGCGTTCGGCAACCGCCGCTCCCTCATTTCCCGGCGCAGCGAACCGCTCACGTCCGCGCGCATTCCGGAACCGCTGCTGCCAGCTGCCACAGCGGTCCGCTTCCGCGATCTCTTCGCAGGCATCCCGGACCACCTCGCAGCTGGCGGCGTTCAGCGGTGTGGCACCGCCCAGGCCGGTGACGTTCAACAGCTCGCAATGGGCCGGCGAGGGCTCCAGCTCGTGCAGATACTGGGTGCCATCCGTTCGCTGGCACTGGAAGATGGCCGGCAGTGGCGGTTTGCTGGCATCGGCCTCTTTCCCGTCATCGCCTGGCTTGGGCAGGTTGGCGCTGTCCAGGATGCCGGTGCCACCTTCCACCTGATATGCCTCTGAAATGGTGCGCTCCATCGGGATCTGCGTGCCGGGAATCAGCGGCACGACCGGTGCGCCCGGTGCCGGTGCGGGGGGCGCGGCCGCCGACGGCGCGGCCGGTGCTGCCGGCGGGCCGCTGGACACCGAGGTTTCCGCACGCGACGGGCCGGCGCTCATGCGCTGGATCACCTGATGGCTGCCGGCGGGGCAGGGCGTGCTCTGCATGCTGACGTTGTCGTCGGCGTCCGTGCAGCGGAACACGATGCTGTCGTCGGCCAGGGCCGGGAAGGCGATGCAGAGGAGCGGAAGCAGCAGCCAGGGTTTCATCGTTGAAGCATACCCTGCCATGGCGTGTCCCTACGCCGGGGTCACCGGCAATCCCGCTCCAACCGCGCGTCGATGCCCCGCTGTTCGCGCGAGATCGCGTCGCGCTCGCTCTGCAGCGCGCTGTTCCAGCGCCGGCCCAGCTCCCAGCGGCGGTCGCGCAGGATCGAGCAGACCTCGCCCACCGGCAGCGGATGGCACTGGTCGCGGACCAGGACGTTGCCACCGGGAATCACCACGTCGGTGTAGGTGCCAGGCATGGCGTGACGCTCGCCCTGCCATTGCGTGCTGCTGCTCCCCAGGTTGACGCTGCCGCGGACGGCACCGCTGCCGCCGGAGATCGAGAGTCCGCCGCCACTGGCGCTGACCGATCCGCTGCCCATCGGCGCGATAGGGGGCAACGGGCGCGGCCCGGGCCCCGGATGGCCGCCGCCCGGACCACGCCAGGGGACGTACGCGCTGGTCCACACCGGCACCCAGCGTGGGTTGCCCTCGCTGGACTCGCTCGTGTAACGGCTGCCATCGTCGCGGATGCATTCGTACATGGGCTGCGCCGGCTGTACGTACACGTGGCGCACTTCCCGCGCAGGCGCGGCAGCTGCAGGGGTGGCCGGATCCGCATCGCTGCGCGCCGTGCGTGGCGGCGGATCGCGCGGCCGTTGCATCTCGCGCACTTCCTGGCGGCCGTCCCGACACGGCGCATCCTGCAGCGATACCGCGCCGTTGCTGCCCACGCAGCGGTACACGCGGACATTGCCGCCGTCCTGCGCAAGCGCGAGGGCAGGGGCACTGCCCAGCGGCAGCAGGATCAACCAGGGCAGGAGGGAGGAGTGCATGGCTGCAGTGTGCGGCCTGGCCCGTGTACGCGCAAAGAAGGGCGGCAGCTCAGGTCCGCAACACCTGGCCGGTCAGGGCGTCGCGGATCGGCGTCGGCTGGGCGAGCCCGCCGGTGGGACCGTCCAGTACCCCATCCAGCCACCGCAGCAGTGTCGGGTCCAGCTCGGCGCGGGTGCGCGCCGGCGGATGACCTGCCAGGTTGGCACTGGTCGAGACCAGCGGGCCGCCCCAGCGGCGGCACAAGGCCGCGACCAGTGGATGCGCGCTGATCCGCACCGCCAGGCCGCTGTGCTCGCCGGTGATCCAGGAGGGGGCTTTCCGGCCTGCCGGCAGGATCCAGGTGTTGGCCCCCGGCCAGCTGGCCAGGACCTCGGCCTGTCGCGACTGCGGGAGTGCTTTCAGGCGCACCCATTCGTCCAGTTGGGCCAGTTCGGCGGCGACCAGGATCATGCCCTTCTCGACCGGGCGCTGTTTGATCTCCAGCAGTTTCATGACCGCGGTCTGGTGGGAGGGGTCGCAGCCGAGTCCCCACACGGCTTCAGTGGGGTAGGCGATGACGCCGCCGGTGCGCAGCGCGGTGACGGCGGTGTCCAGGGTGAGGTCTTTCATCGCGGGGGCCGCAACATCAAGGGACACCGATTATCGCGCCGTGGCGTAAAAACGGGGTCGTGCCCGGCGCGATCAGGGACGACCCGGACGTAGCGCCGGGCTCTGCCCGGCACAACGTGCGCCTGCCACCGGGCAGAGCCCGGGGCTACTTCGCGGCTTTCTTGGCCGGAGCCTTCTTGGCGGCGGCTTTCTTGGTCGCCTTCTTCGCGGCCTTCTTGGCCGGTGCCTTTTTCGCCGGAGCCTTCTTTGCCGCCGCTTTCTTCGCCGCCCGCTCCTTCTTCACCGCCGCCTTCTTGGCCGGGGCCTTCTTCGCGGCGGCCTTCTTGGCACCAAAGCCCTTGCGCACCGGCTTGCCGGTCTCTTCCATCAGCTGCTGCACTTCGGCCAGGGTCAGCGAGGCGGGCTCGCGGTCCTTCGGAATCTTGCCGTTGAACTTGCCGTCGCTCAGGTACGGGCCGAAGCGACCGTTCAGCACCTGGATCTCGCTGCCCTCGAATTCCTTGATGATCCGGTTGCGCGCGATCTCTTCCTTCTCTTCCACCAGGAACACGGCGCGGGCCAGGTCGATGGTGTACGGGTCGTCTTCCTTCTTGAGCGAGGCATAGGTGCTGCCACGCTTGGCGAACGGACCGAAGCGGCCGATGCCGACGCTGACCGGCTCGCCGTTGTCCTCACCCAGCGCGCGCGGCATGAGGAACAGCTCCAGCGCGTCTTCCAGGCTGATGGTATGCATGGACTGGCCGGGGCGCAGCGAAGCGAACTTCGGCTTCTCCTCGGCGTCCTCGGCGGTGCTGCCGATTGCCGCATAGGGTCCGAACCGGCCCAGGCGCACGCTGACCGGCTTGCCGGTCTTGGGGTTGGTGCCGAGCTCGTGCGCACCGCTGGCCTCGGCACGGTCGACCGATTCCTTCTTCTCTTCGACCAGCCTGTTGAACGGGTCCCAGAAGCGGGCCATCAACGGAATCCACTCCTCCTCGCCGCGCGAGACCGCATCCAGCTCATCTTCGAGCTTGGCGGTGAAGTCGTAGTCCACGTACTGGGTGAAGTGGCTGGACAGGAACTTGGAGACCGCACGGCCCACGTCGGAGGGACGGAAGCTGCGACCTTCCATTTCCACGTACTTGCGGAACAGCAGGGTCTGGATGATCGAGGAATACGTGGACGGACGGCCGATCCCGTACTCTTCCAGCGCCTTCACCAGCGCCGCTTCGGTGAAGCGGGGCGGCGGCTGGGTGAAGTGCTGTTCGGCGATGATGCGGTCCAGCGGCACACGGTCGCCCGTCTTCATCGCCGGCAGCTTGCGGCCTTCGTCGTCGTCCTCGGCGCTCTTGTTGTCCTTGCCTTCCTCGTAAACGGCCAGGAAGCCCGGCACCACCACGGTGGTGCCGCTGGCGCGGAAAACATGCTCGCTGCCGGCGGCCAGGTCGACGCTGACCGTGTTGAGCGTGGCCGGAATCATCTGGCAGGCCACGGCGCGCTTCCAGATCAGCTCATACAGCTTGCGCTCGTCATCGGTCAGGTAGCGCGACACCTGTGCCGGGGTCCGCAGGGCCGAGGTTGGACGCACCGCCTCGTGCGCTTCCTGGGCGTTCTTGGATTTGGTCTGGTAGGTGTTGGGCTTGTCCGGCAGAGCGGCAATGCCGTAATCGCGGGCGATCACGTCGCGGATTTCGGCCAGGGCGTCCTGCGACAGGCTCACCGAGTCGGTACGCATGTACGAGATCAGGCCCACGGTGCCTTCGTCGCCCACGGCCACGCCTTCGTACAGCTTCTGCGCCACCTGCATGGTCTTGCGCGTGGTGAAGCCCAGCTTGCGCGAGGCCTCCTGCTGCAGGGTGGAGGTGGTGAACGGCGGGGCCGGGCGGCGCTTGCGCTCCTTGCTGGCCACGTCGGTGACATGCAGGCTGCCCTGCGCGGCCTGCTGGATGCGCAGGCGGGCGGCCTCGGCGGTGTCGCCGTCGGTCACCGTGAACTGTTCGAACTTCTGCCCGTCCAGCTTGATCAGGCGGGCGTTGAACGCCTGCGAGGGATGCGCGCAGGCGGCGTCGATGCTCCAGTACTCGCGGGCGATGAAGGCCTCGATCTCCTCCTCGCGCTCGACGATCATGCGCAGCGCCGGGCTCTGCACCCGCCCGGCGGACAGGCCTCGCTGCACCTTCCGCCACAGCACCGGAGAAAGGTTGAAACCGACCAGGTAGTCCAGCGCGCGGCGCGCCTGCTGGGCATCGACCAGGTCGCTGGCGATGGCGCGCGGCTGGTTCATCGCCTCTTTGATGGCGCGCGGGGTGATCTCGGTGAAGACCACCCGCTGCATCGGCTTGTCCTTGACCAGCCCGCGCTCCTTCAGGATCTCGGCGATATGCCAGCTGATCGCCTCGCCCTCGCGGTCCGGGTCGGTCGCCAGGAAGATGTCGTCGGCCCCCTTGGCGGCCTTGGCGATGGCGTCGACATGCTTTTCGTTCTTGTCGATCAGGTCGTAGCGCATCGCGAAGTTGTTGTCGGGATCGACCGCACCTTCCTTGGGAACCAGGTCGCGCACATGCCCATACCAGGCCAGGACGGTGAAGTCCTTGCCGAGGTATTTGTTGATCGTCTTGGCCTTGGCGGGCGATTCGACGATGAGGAGGTTCTTGGCCATGGGGGAGTTGGCTCGAAAAAAAGGGCAACGCCCGGGGCCTGAAGCCACGGGCGTCTGTCGGTTCCTTTTTTAGTGGTGTCACGCGGCTGGCGGCCCTGTCAAGCCGAACCGCGGTCCATCCCCCCGAATGGCGACGGCCGTCGAAGGCCCGGGACC
>JAEWLO010000158.1 GCA_023457475.1 Pseudomonadota bacterium
CGGCCGCCGGCCGGCCCCCGACGGAGCTCGAACATGCGATCAACGTCGATCCACCTCATGCTCTTGTTCTTCCTCGCCACGGCTGCCCACGCGGCACCGCAGCGGGTGTTCATCGCCGGTGATTCCACGGCGGCCGAGTACGGACCGGAGCGTGCACCCCAGGCGGGGTGGGGGCAGGCGCTGCAGAGCTACCTCGATCCTGCGGCGTGGGTCGTCCGCAACCACGCCAAGGGCGGGCGCAGTGCCCGCAGTTTCATCGAGGAAAAGCGGCTCGACGCGATCGCCGCCGAGCTCAAGCCGGGCGATGTACTGTTGATCGGCTTCGGCCACAACGACGCCAAGTTCGAAGATCCCACCCGCTACAACGACCCCGACCAGGCGTACCCGCAGTACCTGATGCAGTACGTGCAGCTGGCGCGCGACAAGCGGGCCACGCCGGTACTGGTCACGCCCGCCGCGCGGCTGATCTACGACTTCGGCTCGCTGCTGGACACGCACGGCCGCTACACACAGGCGATGAAGCAGCTCGCCGAACGCGAGGAGGTCGCGCTGATCGATCTCAACACACGCTCCAGCCAGTGGATCCGCGCGCTGGGCGAGCAGGGCGCACGACCGTACTTCCTGTTCGTGCCCGAACAGAACAAGGCCGACGGCACGCATTTCAGCGTGGCCGGTGCGACGGCGGTGGCCTGTCTGGTGGTGCGTGAGTGGGTGGCGCTGCAGCCGGCGGTGAAGGGCGCACTCAAGCGCGACATCGACTGCGATGTCTCCGCGCCGGTGAGGCAGGGTGGGGACCCGGCGAAGCCCTCGCGGGTGGTGCACGAGCGGGATATCGCGGTGAGCCAGCCAGGCCCACATGGCGGAGCCGGCCCGACCACGGCCTATCCTTTCTTCGCCGACGAGAAAGATCTGCCGTTCGTGATGCGCAAGCGCGTGCTGCACAAGGGGGCGGGCATCGGCCTGCATCCGCAGCACAAGGACGAGATCTATTACATCGTCAGCGGGCGCGGCAGCTATGTGCTGGATGGGAAGCAGTACGACGTGGTGGCCGGGGATGCGCTGCTGACGCGGGTGGGGAGCTCGCATGCGCTGCAGCAGGTGGGGGAGGAGGATCTGGTGGTGGTGTTGGGGTACCCGAAGTGAGCGAGGGTGCCACGCAGGGCGTGGCACTACGCCGGAGTGGCTAACCTTCAAAAGCAGTGAGTGGATTTGAAGGATAGATAGCTAAACTTCAAAAGTGTAGGATGCTTTTGAAGTTTAGGCTCCTGCGAGGCTCCCATGCGCCGTGAAGATGTCGCGGTACCCCTCCGCTCGTACCTCGTGCCGGTCGCGGGGCGACCGAACCTGTTGGCCATGAGCGCCCCGCCCACCCCGCGACGCCTGCCGATCGGGCAGTCAGGAAACCGAAACCTGCTGATCGAGGCCAACGCGGCCCTGGCCCGGCTGGATCAGGCGATGCGTCAGTGGCCGGCCCCTGATCTGGTCACCCGAACCCTGGCGCGACGCGAGGCCGTACAGAGTTCGCAGATTGAAGGCACGCAGACCGACCTGGACGAACTGTTGGTCTACGAGGCCACCTTGGGCATGGATGGGTTGCCGCCTGACGTGCTGGTCACCGAGCGCTACGTGCAGGCACTGCAGCTGGGGCTGGATGAAGTAAGAGAGCGGGGCAGGCGTGCGCTCGATCTTTCATTGGTGAACCGCCTGCATGCGCTGCTGATGTGCGACATGCCGGACGGCTTCCCCAAAGGCGCCTACCGACGGGAGCAGGCCGTCATCGGGCCATTGGGTGGTCGGCCCGAAGATGCGCGGTTCGTACCATCGCCGCCAGACCTGATCGACGCTGCCATGCAGGAGTTGGACCGTCAGATGTTGCGGTACGCGGCCGCCGAGGATGAACAGTTCGAATTGAACGTGCTGGCGCAGATCGCCATCTCACATGCCCAGTTCGAAACGATCCACCCCTACAAGGACGGCAACGGACGTACCGGACGGCTACTGATGCCGTTGATTCTGGCTGCGGAAGGACACCCACCGCTCTACCTTTCCGGTGTGCTGCTCCGGAACAAGGACGCGTACTACGACGCGCTCAATCTGGTGCAGATCAAGGGCAACTGGGCCCCCTGGATGGACATGGTGTCCCGCGCGGTGACCGAATCGGCGAACGAGGCGATCGCCATTGCCGAGGACATGCGGCAGCTGGTGAGCGGCTGGGCGGAGACGGTCCGGGCCTACCGCGGCGACTCGGTCGCGCGCCGGCTGCCGGCGCTGCTGATCGGGCATCCCGTGGTGACAGCTGCGCAGGTCGCCGCGTTGCTGGAGGTTTCTGATCGCTCAGCCTTGACCGGCATCTACGCGCTGGAGAAGGAAGGAATTCTGGTGAAAAGTGACGAGCGGAAGTGGGGCCGCACCTACCACGCCAAGGCCGTACTGGATCGCCTGAACCAGCTTCCCACCGTAACGTCCGCGCGTCCGCGCTGATCCGCGCGGGCGGCGTCACACGTCGCCGCTATCGTCCCAGCCTTCACCCGTGCCCCGCTGGAACACGGCATCGCCTTCCTGAACTTCGCCGGCCGGGAAGTGCGGCTGCTGTTCCAGCGCGGCGTAGATCGGCGTGAAGTCGGGATCTGTCGCCTGCATCAGCTGCTCGTAGCTGTCGATGACGAAGTACGTCTTCTGGAACGTGTCGATGCGGTAGCGGGTGCGCATGATCCGCTCCAGGTCGAAGCCGATGCGGTTGGGTGCGTCCGACTCCAGCGAGTACAGCGACTCGCCCTTGGACGACACGATGCCTGCGCCGTAGATGCGCAGACCCTCCGGCGTGTTGATCAGGCCGAACTCCACCGTGTTCCAGTACAGGCGGGTGAGGTGCTGCAGCGCCTCCGGGCCGATCGCGTGCGCCTTCACACCGCCGCGGCCATAGGCGGCCATGTAGTCGGCGAACACCGGGTTCATCAGCAGCGGCACGTGGCCGAACAGGTCATGGAACATATCCGGTTCGGCGATGTAGTCGATCTGATCCGGGCGACGGATCCACCAGGTGACCGGAAAACGCCGGTTGGCCAGGTGGTCGAAGAAGTCCAGTTCCGGCAGCAGGCCTTCCACGCCGACCAGCGTCCAGCCCGTGGCCGCACCCAACACCTCGTTGAGCTGGTCGAAGCGCGGAATCATGTGCGCGTTCATGCCCATCTCATCCTGCGCCTTGAGGAATTCCTCGCTGGCCCGGCCCACCAGCAACTCACGCTGGCGCTGGTACAGGGTGCTCCAGGTGGCGTGGTCGTCGGCGGTGTAGGTGTCCCAGGGCTGTTCCACCACGGCCGTGGTGTACACCGGCACATAGCCCTTGTCGGTCTGCTGGTGTTCGACGCGGCGGGGGGCGGTGGCGGTTTCCATCGGCGTGGACTCCTGGAGAAGTGACCCTTGATGCTAGGGCAGGGCGCGCGCAACAGGGTTGCAAAGTTGCACGGATACACCCGGATGGCGCAAGATCATTGCGTCCTTTCCATGTTGCGGAGCAGCAATGTCCGGAGAAGCCCAGTTCGACCGCACGGATCTGCGTTTGCTGGCGGAGATCCAGCAGCACGGGCGCGCCACCAACGCCGAGCTGGCCGCCCGCGTGAACCTCTCCGCCTCGGCCTGCCTGCGGCGGGTGCAGCGGCTGGAGAGCGAAGGGGTGATTGCCGGTTACGGTGCACGCCTGGAACCACGCCGCATCGGGCTTGGCCTGCAGGCCTTCGTCCGCGTGCAGCTGGAAAAGCACGACCAGCACGCCATCGGCGTGTTCGCCGACAACGTGGTGGAGTGGGATGAAGTGGTGGCCTGCCATGCGCTGACCGGCGACATGGATTACCTGCTGCACATCTACGTGCGTGACCTTGAACACTTCTCGCGCTTCCTGCTGGACAAGCTGCTCAACGCGGCCGGCGTTGCCGACGTGAACTCCAGCTTCGTGCTGCGCACGGTGAAGGATTTCCAGGCGCTGCCGCTCACCCAGCTGGAATGAAAAACATCGCACGCCGGGCAAGCGCCCGGCGAACAGCGCAATCGTCCTGCGCACGTAACAATTCGTAGTGACACGCCATGCGTGTCAACCGCGCGCAGCGCGGCACAAGCATCCAAAGCCGTAACAACAACCACACACACGATCGCCCCCGACGCTGACAACCCACCGAAGCCGCCCCAACCCGCACGGAACCCCACCGTAGCGCCGGGCTCTGCCCGGCCGCAATGTCGCATCCGGCTTTGATCGAACGCCCCCGTTCACGCATAGTGGATCCACTACGGAATGGACCGCGAACTCCCGTGAACTCGATCACAAAAGCGACCTGCAGCCTGCTGCTGATGTTGCCCCTCGCCGCCTGCGCCAAACCGGAAGAGCCCGCGAAAACCCAGACCAACGAACAGGGCTGCACGCGCATCCGCAGCATTGGCCCACAGGATCCCTACAAGGACCCGCCGCCGCTGAAGCAGGCGTGCCTGGGCCCGCATCTGCTGGAGATCCCGCAGAACTACTTCTACAACCAGATTGGAACGGAGCACGATGGCAGCTATGCGCTGGCACTGGAGTATCCGTCGCTGGAGCCGTTCAAGCCCGGAGAGCGGATGCGGCTGAGCGCGGATGTCGCTGCGAGAACAGTCATGATCGACTACAGCTACATCGATCGTACTGACGTAGAGGAAGTCATGCGTTTGGCCCACTCTCCAACGGACGCACGGAAGGAGAAGCCTCAGGAGTCAATGGCTACCCGAATCCAGGGCGATATCCAGAACGGGCTCACGCCCTACTACGTTGACATGGAGAGGGTGCGCGCCTACTACCTCGACAAAGGGTTCCAACAGAACGCGCGGGTGATGGATGTCGCTGCCCATGAGGATTGGTACATCGGCAAGGACGATCGCGGAAGAATCACAAGTGTCATCAAATGCACGCCGCGCGAGATCACAGAATCGGGCGTCGAGTATCGCGATGGAAAAATGATCAAGACCAAGGGAGAGGGTTATGCCGATTGCGATCACACCATCATGATGGCGGATATCGACACGATAATCCGAATGAATTATCCCCGGGAAGGGATTCAGAGTTGGCGCCGCATTGAGCAGCGTGCGCGCCAGCTGGTAACGGATTTTGCGGCGACCAAGAACAAGGAGGTCAAATGATGCCCGGACTGACGCAACAGGACCTCATTGTGCTTTCCGCGTATGCGGAGGGAAAAAATCGCGAGCTTTACTTCAACTATCTTGCTCAGAAGGAAGGCAACGATGGCTATGGATTGCTTGCGCTCGGCGTTGTCCGAAACGACAACGCGCCTGGTGCAACGGCCAACCACTTTGCTCAGAACCAGAGCGCCCGTGATGGCATCAAGTACAGTGAGCGGGATTGGCAGGGATTCGGTGTCGAGTTGATGGAGAACGACTTGGCGCTGCGGCAGGCAAAGTTCGACGAAAGGAGGCCTGATCTTGCCCTTAACCTTCCGGTGCTTGACGTGCAGAAGGCACATGACGTGGCATTCCGGCGGCGCGACATCAATCCGGACGCCTGGACCCCACGACAGTTGCTTGAAGCCGCCCGACGCCACGGTGGCGAACCGGACGCCGAGAAGGTCTGGACCATGATGCTGGACAACGCGGCGTTCGGACTTCAACGTGCTGCGTTGACCACCGAGGGCTTGGCAAGTAGCTACAACGACAGCGAGTTGAATGCCTCGACGTATTTCGACGACATGGCCAAGGCCCGCGCAGCGCACGGATCCACGGCCTCCAACGTTGATCCTGATCGGAATCGCATCGCCGGTCGAGACTTCTCCTGGTCCGATGGTGGCACCTGGACCGTGCGAACGCAGATCGAAGGCCGCGTCTGGCGCGATATGCCTGTCACCGATCCCCCTTTGCTGGACAAGTTGAACGAGGCGCGCGAGGTGCGTCTTGAGCGCCAGCAGCAGCGCACTCAGTTTCATCCGGACGATCCCAACCAGCACCGGCCGATCATGAAGAGCCCGTTCCTGCTCTCCGACGCCGGTCCGTCACTCGACCCGCGCGACCCCTCACACCCCCGCCACGCCCTGCACCAGCAATGCGTAGCCGGCGTGCAGCTGCTCGATGCCCGGTTCAACAAATCCTGGGACACGCACAGTGAGTGCATGGCGGCCAGCCTCACCACGTTGGCCGTCAGCAACCAACTGGAGCGCGTGGACCACGTGGTGTTGAGCCAGAAGGGCACCCAGGTGGCGGCCGGGGAAATCGTCTTCGTCGTGCAGGGGGAGTTGAACGACCCGGCGCACCGGCGCGTGCACATGCCCACCGAGCAGGCAGTGACCACGCCGCCCGAACAGTCGTTCCAGCAGCTGGCGCAGTTGGATCAGGCGCGTGGTCACACACAGGCGCAGGCCCAGCAGCACACGCAGAATCAGGAGCAGGAAACGCGCGCCGCGATGACGATGCGCGGGTAAGGTGGGTGCCGGGCAGAGCCCGGCGCTAAGGGTGGCGCGTTACGCGCACTTCTCCTTGCGCCCCATCAGCTTGCCCATGCGCGAAGGCTCATCGCACTTCGGCTTCGGCGGGGGTGCCAACGCCGCCGCACGCGCATTGCGCAGCTGTTCGACCTTCGCGCGGATCTGCGGCATCGCCGCCATCGCGGCCTTCTCACCCTCAAGAATCGCGTTGTTGCGCTGGCTGAAATCGGCCGCGCCGATATCCAGCACCTTGGGCCGGATGATCACATCGGCCCGGGCCAGTTCCTGTTCGCCCAGACGCTGACCCATGATCGCGATTGACTGGTTCACGATGCCCAGCATGCCGGTCGGCGACTTGCCGCTGGCCTTGCTGGAGATATCCACGGCGATGACGATATCCGCGCCCAGCTGGCGCGCGGCATCCACCGGCACCGGGCTGACCACGCCGCCGTCGACGAACATGTTCTGGCCGATCTTCACCGGTTCGAACACCCCCGGAATACTGCTGGAAGCGCGCACGGCCTGGCCCACATTGCCGCGCACGAACACCGCACGCTCGCCGGTGTCGAGGTT
>JAEWLO010000159.1 GCA_023457475.1 Pseudomonadota bacterium
GGCCAGGGCTTCATGGTCGCTGTAATGGCGCTCACCCCAGTGCGGGCGGCGGTCTGCCAGATAGGCGGCCCATGCTTCGCCCACAGTCACGGCCTGGGCAGCGGCGGCAGCGGCTTGTGCGGCTTGCTGGGCTTCGTGCTGGCGCTTTTGCTCGCGCGGGTCGGCGCCACTGTCCAGCAGCACGGCCAAGCGGCGGGCTTCGCTGCGGGCCTGTTCCAGTGTCCAGGCGCGCATCTCACCTATGCTGATTCGCAGCGTCTTGCCCTTCAGGCGCGATTCAAAAACGTAGGTCTTGCGCCCCGTCGGTGTCGCGCGAACGGCCAGCGCGGGCGCGTCGGTGTCCCACAGAAAAGCCTGAGTCTTGTCCGGCGGGCAGGCGAAGGATTCGACACGGGCGGCGGTCAGTCGAACACGGCGGGGGGCTTCGGGCATGGCGGCTTGTAGGCAGGTTGTAGGCAATCTGTAGGCAGATTTGCCAAAAATAGGCGAATCCCAATCAACGCCTGCACCCTGCAAAAAGCGCCTAAGGTGTTGATTTGCATAGATTATATCTACAACAATCAACACGGCCAAACATCCCCTAGGCCGGACTTTTAATCCGTTGGTCGTTGGTTCGAATCCAACACGACCCACCACATCTTTGAACCCCCGCAATCGCAAGATTGCGGGGGTTTGTTGTTTCAGCCCTGCGGTGCCAGCTCAGGATTGCGGTAGTTGCGAATCAGCTCGACCATGGCCTGAACCTCACCAGCGAACACGGCCACGCTTTGTTCCAGCTGGCCGATATAGGCCTCGTCGCGCCATACGCGGCGCACGATCAGCCGCGCATTGACCGGAAACGCCGGGTTGAAGCTGACGAAATCCCACCACCTGCGCTGGGTGACCCAGAGGCAGCCCTGGATCTGTGCGGTATAGCAGGCCGGCTCGGCAGGCAAGGCCAGGTAGTCGGCATGGGTGCGCTCACGCGGGCACTTGATCTCCAGCCCGCCGTCTTCGTCGATCAGGCCATCTGGGGAGACACCGCAGGGCAGGCTGTCATGCAGGCAGAAACCCACCTCGGTGACGAAGTTGCCGGTCAGCGCCTCGTACAGCGCCCGGGCCGTGGGCTCGCGCTCGGTGCCCAGCTCCATCGCGGCCGAGGTATAGGTTTCTGTCGGCTGGCCGGTGATGAGTTCCAGCGCCAGCTGTGTGGCATAGGCGCGCCGGGTCAGGCCGCGCCCTCCCGCCAGCACATCGGCAAACCGGCTTCCCGTGGCCTTGCCCAGGCGTGCCTGAAACCATTCAGGACTGCCCTGCGGTGCGTCACTGATCCGCATTCGCTCCGTCCGACACCCGCTGCGCCACGGCCTTCAGTTCCGCATGTCGCGCCGCCAGTGCCATGCGCTCGTCGGGCATCGCGCTCTGCCAGAAGCTGCGATACGCCTCCAGACCGGCATTCGCGGCGCTGGTGGCGGCGTCCAGCAGATCCTGCGACGGAGCGGGGCCGATGGGCAGGGTTTCATCGTTGGGGTCGATGTAGCTTTCCGGGTCCATCGCCATGGTGGGCACCACGAACTGCTGGAACAGCGCCGTCCGAAAGGCGATGGACTGCGCCTTGGTCACCGCCTTGTCGCCCGAGTCCATGGCCTCGCCATAGCATTCGCTGACGACGAACGAGCCGTCCTCGGCGGAGAACTTGAAACTACCCTTCAACGTGCAGAAGCGGATCGCGCGCCCGTCCTTGGGGTCGCCACGAAAGCGCTCGCCTATCTGCAGCTCCGAATAACCGGGAGTCACGGTGATGCCATGCTTGACCAACAGCGGCGACAGCTCGTTCATGGCCGACTCGATGCCGCGGAAGGTGTAGCCCTGCTGCACGTTGCGCTGCAGCTTGGCGATGCCGGTGGTGGCGATGTCCTTCATGACGCCCAGGACGGCGGACTGGATCTTGCTCATGGTGCAGGCTCGGACGATGGTTTTGGATCGCGCCACCTTAGCCGCGTGACCGTGCCGCGGATGTAGGCCGAACCAGTGCCTGCGGGTGCGGCGCGGCTGGCGCGCAGCAGCCGTGCCGGTCAGCTCCTACCCGTAATCTGGCTCTGCCCTCACCGGGCGGTGCATCGACAGCCGTGAAGCTGCGGTGCATTGACATTCGAGGAGGTCTGTATGCCCATCAAAAGCGTTCCCGGTTCCGTTTCCGCCGATACCCCTGAAGAAGCCACTGCCCAAGCGGACACTGCCGCCGAGGCCAATGCCACGCTCAGCGCGGAGATGGACGTGTCCGATGGCCTTGACGACATCACGGCACATTCCTTCGACGACATTCCGAACGACGGACCACTGAATTTCGACGACGGCACGACCATGGAGCATCCGCGTGGCAACACCGAGCGCACCGGCGGCACCTGGGACGATGAAGGCGCCGACAGTGGCGATCTGGCCCCGCCGGCGGATATCATGTCCGACCGCGTCGAGCCCAGCGACGAGCCCGAGCGGCGCGAGCGTTAAATCTGGAATTGCGACCGCATGCAGCTTCAGGAGGCACGCGCGCCGGTCTTGATCATCTGCATGGCCGAGCCGATCAGTGCCGAGACTTCGGTCATGGTGCTCGGCACGATGAGCGTGGTGGTGGCGTCTTCGGCCACCTTGCCATAGGCCTCGACCGCCTTTTCGGCGACGCGCAGCTGCACCGCCTGCTCGCCCCCGGGCTGGCGGATGGCGGCCGCCACGCGTTCGATCGCCTGTGCCGACGCCGCCGCGACGGTGAGCAGGGCGGTGGCCTCGCCCTGGGCATTGTTGATAGCGGCCTGTTTTTCGCCCTCGGATCGGGCGATGAAGGCCTCGCGCTCGCCGGTGGCGATGTTGATCTGCTCTTGCCGCCGGCCTTCCGAGGCGGCGATCAAGGCGCGCTTTTCGCGCTCGGCGGTGATCTGCGCCTGCTTGGCGCGCAGGATTTCGGCTGGCGGCGTCAGGTCCTTGATCTCATAGCGCAGCACCTTCACGCCCCAGTTCAGCGCCGCCTCGTCGATGGCGGCCACCACCTGGGCGTTGATCATGTCGCGCTCCTCGAAGGTCTTGTCCAGCTCCAGCCGGCCGATCACGCTGCGCAGCGAAGTCTGCGCCAGCTGGGTGACGGCCATGATGTAGTTGGATGAGCCGTAGCTGGCGCGCATCGGGTCGGTCACCTGGAAGTACAGGATGCCGTCCACCTGCAGCTGCGTGTTGTCCTTGGTGATGCAGACCTGGCTGGGCACGTCCAGCGGGATTTCCTTCAGGCTGTGCTTGTAGGCGATGCGGTCGATGAACGGAATGATGAAGCGCGGCCCGGGTGACAGCGTGCCGGCGTAGCGGCCCAGGCGCTCCTTCACCCAGGCGTGCTGCTGCGGCACGATCTGCACCGAGCGCACGATGAAGATCACGGCGATGATGAAAAGGACGATGGCGACTTCCATGACGGCTTCCTGAAGGCGATGAGGGAATGAGAGCGACAGTGCTGGCCTGCAGCCTACAGCGGGTCCACCAGCAGGCGGTTGCCCACCAGTTCCGAGACACGGTGCGGCCCGGCGATCGGCGTGGCGCCCGGGCGGTGGATGGCCGTCCAGGTGGCACCGCGGTAGCGCACCAGCGCCGTGCCATCGGGCAGCCAAGCATCGACCTGCACCGTCTCGCCCACGTCCAGGTTCACGCTGCGGTCGCCGCGCGGCGGCGGATGATCCGGGCGCTGGCGCCGTGCCAGGTAGGCGGCGCCGCCGGTCGCCGCGCCCCCGGCAGCGGCCCCCCACAACAGGGCCCA
>JAEWLO010000160.1 GCA_023457475.1 Pseudomonadota bacterium
CGGCTGGTGGTGGCGTTCCAGCCGCACCGCTACAGCCGCACCCGCGACCAGTTCGACAAGTTCGCCGCGGTGTTGTCCAGCGTCGACGCGCTGGTGCTGTGCCAGGTGTATCCGGCGGGCGAAGAGCCGATCGCCGGTGCCGACTCGCATGCGCTGGCCCGCGCGATCCGCGCACGCGGCCGCAGCGAGCCGGTCGTCGTGGGCAAGCCCACTGAACTGGCCAGCGTACTGCCGGACGTGCTCCAGGACGGCGACCTGCTGCTGATGATGGGAGCCGGCGACATCGGTGCCATGGCCAGCCATCTGGCCGTGGAAGGCTTCACGTCGGAGGAACAGGCATGAGCGCACCGACCTTCCCGCCGCTGCGCACGACCGAACCGGCCGCGTTCGGCCGCGTCGCCGTGCTGCTGGGCGGCACCTCCAGCGAACGTGAAGTGTCGCTCGACTCCGGCCGCAATGTGCTCGAGGCACTGCGCGCGCGCGGCGTCGACGCCACCGCCGTGGATGGCATTCCGGCCCTGGCGCAGGCGCTGGTGGAGAAGCGCTTCGACCGTGTGTTCAACATCCTCCACGGCCACAACGGCGGGGGTGAGGACGGCATCGTGCAGGGCCTGATGGAGGCCTTTGGCGTTCCGTACACCGGTTCCAACGTACTGGGCTCCGCACTGGGCATGGACAAGATCCGCACCAAGCAGGTGTGGCTCTCGGTCGGCCTGCCGACCCCGCAGTACCGCAAGGTCACCGCCACCACCGTGCACGCGCAGGCCGCAGAGCTGGGGCTGCCGGTCGTGGTCAAGCCGGCCAACGAAGGCTCCAGCGTCGGCATCAGCCGGGTGATGGACGATGCCGGGCTGGACGAGGCCGTGGCGCTGGCCGCGCGCTACGACGGCCAGCTGCTCATGGAACAGATGGTGGTCGGAGATGAGCTCACGGTCGGCATCCTCGGCGATACCGCGCTGCCGTCGATCCGCATCGTGCCGAAGGCCGAGTGGTACGACTACAACGCCAAGTACCTGGCCGACGACACGCAGTACCTGTGCCCGGGCCTGGAGGGCGACGATGAAGTCGAGATCCGCCGCATCGCGCTGGAGGCGTTCCGCGCTGCCGGCTGCCGGGGGTGGGGCCGCGTGGACGTGATGCGCGACCGCGCCAGCGGCCGCTTCTACCTGCTGGAAGTGAACACCGCCCCCGGCATGACCAGCCACTCGCTGGTGCCCAAGGCGGCCGGGCAGGTCGGTATCGGGTTCGAGGAACTGGTCTGGCGCGTGCTGGAGCAGACCCTGCCGGACACGAACGAGGAGCGCCGCCACGCATGAACGCGGTGCTGCGCATCTTCGTCTGGCTGCTGGCCCTTTCGCTGGTGGCGCTGCCCGTGGTGGCAGTGCTCAACGGCTGGGTCGCGGCCGAACGCTGGCCGCTGGCCAAGCTGCGCGTGCACGGTGAATTCAAGCGGGTGCCGGCCGAGAAGCTGCAGCAGGTCATCCTGCCGTATGCGCAGGCCGGCTTCTTCGCGGTCAAGCTGCAGGACGCGCAGGACGCCATTGAACAGTTGCCGTGGGTGGAAAGCGCGCAGGTCCGCAAGCAGTGGCCCGATGTGCTGGAGATCACCCTGGTCGAACACAAGCCGTTCGCACATTGGGGCAAGGACCGCCTGCTGTCCGAACAGGGGCGTCTGTTCGCCACGCCAAAGCAGCTGGAAGACGTGCACTGCCACACCTGGAAGGCCCCGACGCGCAGACCACGGAGGTGGTGGCGCTCTACAACGAATCGCGCGCCCTGTTCGCGCCTACCGGGCTGGATGTCACCCGGGTCAGCATGGACGCGCGCGGCAGCTGGTCGCTGCAGCTGAGCAACGGCACGGAAGTGGTGGTAGGCCGCGACGACGCGCGCTCGCGCCTGCAGCGTTTCGTGCGGGTGCTGCCGCAGCTGGCAAACGCGCAGGCTCCGATCGAACGGGCCGACCTTCGTTACACCAATGGTTTCACGCTGAGCTGGGGATCCCCGGTTCCGGCCGCGCCGGCCACTCCGGCGCAGAGAACGCAGGACAGGACATGAATCGCAAGGGTGACAAATCGCTGATCGTCGGGCTCGATATCGGCACCTCCAAGGTGGTGGCGCTGGTGGGCGAGTATTCGCCCGGCAACCCGATCGAGGTCATCGGCATCGGCTCGCACGAATCGCGCGGGCTCAAGCGCGGCGTCGTGGTCGACATCGAATCGACCGTGCAGTCGATCCAGCGCGCGGTGGAGGAAGCCGAGCTGATGGCCGGCTGCGAGATCCGCTCGGTGTACGCCTCGATCTCGGGCAACCACGTGCAGTGCAAGAACTCGCCGGGCATTGTCCCGATCCGCGACGGCGAAGTGACCTGGGGCGATCTGGACCGTGTGCTGGACGCCGCCAAGGCCGTGGCCATTCCCGCCGACCAGAAAATCCTGCACGCCATTCCCCGCGAGTACGTGCTGGACGATTCGCAGGAAGGCATCCGCAACCCGGTCGGCATGACCGGCGTACGCCTGGAAGTGCACGCGCACCTGGTCGTGTGCGCGCAGTCGGCGGCGGCCAACATCAGCAAGTGCGTGCAGCGCTGCGGCCTGCAGGTGGACGACCTGGTGCTGTCTTCGTTGGCCTCCAGCGTGGCCGTGCTGACCGCCGACGAACGCGAACTGGGCGTCGTGCTGGTCGACATGGGGGCCGGTACCACCGACCTGGCCGTGTTCGTGCAGGGCGCGATCTGCCACACCGCCTCGCTGCCGATCGCCGGTGACCACGTCACCAACGACATCGCCCACATGCTGCGCACCCCGACGCCG
>JAEWLO010000161.1 GCA_023457475.1 Pseudomonadota bacterium
AACGCATCCCGCTCCACGGGGTGGTCCACCACCGGTGCCGGCTCGCTCATCAACGACAGCTCTTCCACCGTCGCGCGCTCCGGCACCACCGTGCCCAACGGTGCCATGGCGGCGTCCGCGCGCGCCAATGCCACGCTGTCCTCACCGCGCTGCTGACGCAACGCATTGCCAAAGCACTGCGCGGCCAGCACCGGTTCGCCACGCGCCGCGAATACCTCACCCAGCGATTCCCAGGCGTCGGGGCCGGCCCCCACCGAGATCGCACGGTGCAGATAATCTTCCGCCAGCACATGATCGCCCTGGCGCAGCGCGATCCGCCCCAAGGCCAGCAGCAATGCCGGGCTCGACGGCTGCTGGCCCAGCCAGCGCTGCAGATTGGCCTGGCGCGTGGCCAGCTTCTCCACCGGCATCTGCCCGTACAGCGTCACCAGCGATTCGTCCCAGCGGGAATCCAGCGCCTGTTCCAGGTTCAGCAGGGCCGGCTCATCCCAGTCCAGCGCCACCGCGCGCAGCGCATAGGCGCTGACCACATCCGGGTCGCTGCGCAGCGCCTTCGGCGTGGCCTCCCACTGGGCCGCCAACGCATTCACGTCCGCCGCTTCCAGCAGGGACTGCGCCGCCAGACGGGTTTCCAGCTCGGCCATGTCCTCATCCGGCAGTACCTTCTGCTTGCGCAGTGCGCCCAGCTGACCGTAGGCCTCGTGCGAACGCCCCGCGCGTGCCAGCGCTTCGGTGCGCAGCCACAGGCCGCGCGGCGGCAGCGGCTGCACGCCCGGTGCGTCCAGCACGTTGATCGCATCCACAGGGCGTTCCAGCTGCAGCAGCCGTTCGGCCTGCATCAGTGCATGGCCGGTGGCGTCGGCGCTGGCCAGACGCTGCAGGTACTGGTCCACGCTCGCGGCATCGTCGCGCGCCTCGGCACTGCGGACCGCCGTGGTCAACGCCACCGCGCTCACTTCGGGGTCTTCGGCCGCGCTCACCAGCGCCTTCTCCGCGCGCTGCCAGTGACCATACTCATGCGCCTGCAGGCCTTCGATCAGGCGCACCCGGCCCTGCTTGCGGCGGTAGCGGCCCCAGGCCTTGAACGGTGAGGCCAGCAGGCTCCACAGCAGCCACAGCACCAGCACCGCCACCAGCACCATCAGCGCCACCTGCGGCACGTTGGAGCGGTAGTCCACCCCGCCATGGCGATAGATCACCTCGCCGTACTGGCGCAGCGATTCGGTGCCCAGCCAGTGCGCGGCCAACACGCCCAGTACCACGGCCAGCAGCAGGACCACCACGGATTGAATCGGCTTCATTGTCTAGCTCCCGTCGCGCAAGGTGCGCAGTTGCTGCAAGGTGCTGCCCAGTTCGGGCAGGGTGGGGCGCAGCACGCTGGTGCGCAGTTGCACCAGTTCAGCACGACGCTCGCGCAGAGCGGGTGAATCCGGCCACAGACGGGGCATCCACAGCGCCACGCGGTCCAGCGCCTGTTCGAAGGCCGCCTGGTCGCTGCGCTCCACCGCCGCGCGGGCCAGGGTCAGTTCCAGCTGCAGCGAGTCCCACCCTGCCACGCGTTCGGTGCTGCCCAGCGGCCCCTGCACGGCGGTGGGCGTGATGGTCACGAACGGTGCCAGCAGCTGGTGCCACCACGGCGGTGCGGATTCAGCGGCCGGTGCCGGCAGCTGTTCCGGCAACGCGGTGAGCGACGTGGCGAAGGCGGCGAGCTTCTGCTGCACGCCACTGCGCACGCCCGGGCCCAGCGCGTCGACCGCGTTGCGTTCCTGCATCAACGCCTGGCGCAGGTTGAGATACTCGTTGCCCTGCACCTCTTCCAGCGCGGCGGCCGCCAGCGCATACAGGCGGCGCGCACCCTCCACGTCGTCTGCATAGGCCAGGCGCTGCGCGGCCTGGCTCAGCAGCAGTTCGGTCTCCTCCAGCTGCAGCGCCTGCGCGCTGTGCCGGGTGCTGTCGGCGAGCCGGGCCAGGTTCTCTTCCAACAGCGCGTTGCGCTGGCTCAGGCCGAGCATTTCATCGCGCAGCACCCGATTGGTGGCGGCCGCGTCCTGCACCCGCTGCGACGTTGAGCGCTGGTCGCGGCGCAGGGCCTCCACGCTGTCGCTCAGGCCCTGCACCAGCAGGGCCGCATCGGCGTCCCGGCGGGCGGCGTCGGCCTGCTGCGCCTGCCACTGGGTCCAGCCCCACCAGCCGGCCGCGCCGGCACCGACCGCAACCACGGCCAGCGGCAATACCCAGTGCAGCACCGAGCGGGAAGCGGGGGCAGATTCGAGCTCATTCATACCGTCATCCTTGTCGTTCGCGCCGGTGTCTTCACGAGCTGGCGAGCGATCAGGCGCACAGCATCGCCCGCCGCCCGCGCGGCCTGCAAGACCGGGCCAGCTTCCCTGTTCAGGCAGATGGCAGCGCGGTGACGGCCTGATGCGCCGCCCGCACCAGCTGCAGAGGCTGCGGGCCCTCGGCTACCTGCACGCGGGCAAACCCCGCATCGGTGGCCAGCCCGGCCAGACGCTCGCTTGCGACGACCGCCGGGCTGTGACGCAGACGCGCCAGAAGGTCCGCCGGAGCCTGCGCCACCAGCCATGCCAACGCCTGGGCACTGCTGAGTGCCAGCACCCAGGGCCCGGGCCTGCGGCGCAGCCGCTGCAGCAGGCGGGGCGGGGGGCTGAGCGGTACCCGCGCATACACCTCCACCCGCTGCAGGTGGGCCCCCCGCGTTTCAAGGGTCGGGCCGATCAGCCCGCGGCCGCCGGGCGCGGTGACCAAGGCGATGCGAAGCCCGTCGACCCGGGCCAGCGCGGGCAGGTCCAGCAGGCCTTCGCTGTCCATCCGCTGCGGTGCCTGGACATCCGCCCCCTGGGCCGCCAGTGCGGCCGCCGTGCCGGCCCCGACCGCCAGCCAGGTGCCGCCATGCGGCCCGGCCAGCGGGGCCAGTCGACCCGCCGCCTGCGCCGCCGACGGGCTGGTGAACACCACCC
Organism: Pseudomonadota bacterium; assembly: GCA_023457475.1. Taxonomy (GTDB): domain Bacteria; phylum Pseudomonadota; class Gammaproteobacteria; order Xanthomonadales; family Xanthomonadaceae; genus Stenotrophomonas. Next base: position 2,979 of record JAEWLO010000161.1, read on the forward strand.
GGTCCGCGCCCAGGGCCGTCACCAGGGCCGCCCGCGTCGCCGGGTCGTCCCGCGCTGCCAGCGCCCAGGGCGACAGGCCAATCACCTCGCCGCCCAACGCCCACGCCGCCCGCCGCATCGACGCGTGCTGGCCGCGCGGGCGAAGTGACACCAGGGTCCATTCCGGCACATGTGCGGGGCTGTTCATTGCAGGCATTATGCGAGGCCTTCGCTGCAACGTCGCCGTATCGATGTCCGATTCCTCCCTGCCCAGCCTTCTGGGCGACCTCCAGCAGACGCTGGACCGCATGCCTCCCGTCGCCGCCATGCAGATCCGCGTGGCCGGGTACCAGGACCACCAGCTGGCCCTGACCGCCCCGCTGGCCGCCAACGTCAACGACAAGGGCAATGCCTTCGGCGGCAGCCTGACCTCCACCCTGACCCTGGCGGGCTGGGCCCTGGTTACCCTGCGTCTGCGGCTGGCCGGGTTCGAAGCCGACGTTTATGTGGCCGACAGCCACGTCCGCTACCTGGCACCCGTGTATGGCGACCTCGCCGCGTTCGCCCAGGCCGCCGACGAGGCTGACTGGGACAGCTTCCTGGCCACCTTCGCCCAGCGCGGCAAGGCCCGGATCGAAGTGGTGGCGCGCCAGCCGGGCGAAGCCGGCAAGCCCGCGGCTGAACTGAGCGGCCGCTACGTCGCCTTCGCAAGAAGGTAGGATGGGCACCTTGCCGATTGGGGAATTTGCATGCGCCGTACCCTTCAGATCCTGTTGCTGGCCCTGTTCTCGCTGACCAGCGTCGCCGCCCTGGCCGACAGCAAGAAGCTGTCCCGCAAGCAGCGCACACTGCTCGAAGAAACCCAGGTCAAGTACGACTCCACCGTGCGCTGGGGCAACCTGGAAGATCTGGTGACCTACCTGGACCCGGAGCACATCCGTGAGCACCCGATCACCGACCTGGAGCGCAGCCGCTATGAGCAGGTCAAGATCGCCGGCTACCGGGCGTCGGACAACGTGCCGCTGCCGGACGGCCGGATCGGCCGCAGCGCCGAAGTGCGGGTGATCAACAACAACACCCAGGCCGAGCGCGTGGTGCGGGTCGACGAGGTCTGGCGTTACGACGCCGAGAACAAGCGCTGGCTGCAGGCCAACGGCCTTCCGGACCTCTGGCAGAACCGCTGAACCCTCAAAACCCCCGCAGGAGCGCCGTTTGGCCCGCATGTGCGACAATCGGCCCCCGCTTAATCGACCCGTGATCTGAGTGAATTACGAAGAGTTGCTGGATTTTGCCAGCCGAAACCCGATGCTCTCGATGGCCTTCGTCGGCCTGACCGTGGCCATCATCGTTACCGAAATCCGCCGCCTCACCCGCGGTTTCCGCTCGCTCAAGCCGGCTGAGCTCACCCAGCTGATGAATGCCGGTGGCGCGGTCGTGGTCGACCTGTCGCTCTCGTCCGACTTCGAGAAGGGCCACATTGCCGGCAGCCGCAACGTGCAACCGAGCCAGTTCGGTCCGGAACACAAGCTGGTGGCCAACGCCAAGCAGAGCCCGGTAGTCCTGGTGTGCCGCACCGGCACCGCGTCGGAGACCGCCGCCAAAGCGCTGAAGAAGGCCGGTTTCGAACAGGTGAGCGTGCTCGAGGGCGGCATTCCGTCCTGGCAGCAGGCCGATCTGCCCCTGGTCAAGGGCCGGAGCTGATTTACCCCGATTCCCGCCGCGCACCATGTGCGCGGCCGCACACGCCCGCATAGCAGG
>JAEWLO010000162.1 GCA_023457475.1 Pseudomonadota bacterium
GCCCAGGGGGTCTCTGTCACCACGTAGACGTGAAGACTTCGCATCGTCTTAGTGCACGCAGCGTTATAGTCCGCCGGTCCCCCACCCATGGACCCAAGGAGTCGATCGTGAACACGCAATCGCTCACCGGAATGCTGTTATCGCAGTTGCAGCAGGGCCAGACCGTCCAGCAGGTATCGAAGCAACTGGGCGTGGCCCCCGAACAGGCCTCCAGCGCCATCAGCAGTGCCCTTCCGCTGCTCCTGGGCGCGCTGGGTACCAACGCAAGCGATCCCCAGGGCTCGCAGTCGTTGCTCAACGCACTGCAGCGCGACCACCTTGGCGGTGGCGGCGGAGGTGGCGGCGGACTCGACATCGGCGGCCTGCTCGGCTCGATCATGGGCGGCGGAACCGCCAGCCCCGCCACCAACGGGGCCGGCATCCTCGGCCATGTCTTCGGTGGCCAGACCCCCCAAGCTGCCAGCCTGCTCGGCCAGAAGACCGGGCTGGGCGGCGAAAAGTCCGGCCAGTTGCTGGCCATCCTCGCCCCGATCGTGATGTCGTTCCTGGCTCAGCGCTTCGCCCAGCGGGGGAGTGCCAGCCAGCTCAGCCAGGAGCTGGGCGCGGAGGTTCCGCAGAGCGCCAGCGGTGGCAGCGGCATCGGCGGCCTGCTTGATGCCTTCGACCAGGATGGCGACGGCCAGTTCGGGATTACAGACGTACTCGGCCTGCTCGGCAAACGCTGAGCCAGGCACGCGGTGGCCGGGCCGGCGCGCCCGGCCACTTGACGATAGACCGTATCTATCGATTCCTTCAAATCAATTGATTTTACCTATGGCTTGATCCTGCTTATGGTCAAGGCACTCCCCTGGTGCCTTGTCCGCGAGGCCCCTCCCTCTCTCGCCAGTACACAGGTGGAATACCCATGAAAAGCGAAGCGAAGTGCCCGTTCAATCATTCGGTGGTCGGCGATGCGACCACCAACCGCGACTGGTGGCCGAACCAGCTGCGCGTGGACCTGCTCAACCAGCATTCAAACCGCTCCAATCCGCTGGCCGACGATTTCGACTATCCGGCCGCCTTCGCCAAACTCGATTACGCCGCGCTCAAAGCCGACCTGAAAGCGCTGATGACCGACTCGCAGGATTGGTGGCCGGCCGACTTCGGGCACTACGGCGGTCTTTTCATCCGCATGGCCTGGCACAGCGCGGGCACCTACCGCATCGGTGACGGTCGCGGCGGCGGTGGCCGTGGCCAGCAGCGGTTCGCTCCGCTCAACAGCTGGCCGGACAACGTCAGCCTGGACAAGGCGCGCCGCCTGCTGTGGCCGATCAAGCAGAAGTACGGCCAGGCCATTTCCTGGGCCGACCTGCTGATCCTCACCGGCAACGTCGCGCTGGAATCGATGGGCTTCAAAACGCTCGGCTTCGCCGGCGGCCGCCCGGATACGTGGGAGCCGGACCAGGACGTCTACTGGGGCCGTGAAACCACCTGGCTGGGCGGTGACGTGCGCTACGCGCACGGCTCGGAAGGCGTGGTGGAAGACCATGGCGTGCTGGTGTCCGATGACGATGCCGACGGCGACATCCACTCGCGCAAGCTGGAGAACCCGCTCGCCGCCGTGCAGATGGGCCTGATCTACGTGAACCCGGAAGGCCCGGATGGCAACCCGGACCCGATCAAGGCCGCGCTGGATATCCGCGATACCTTCGGGCGCATGGCGATGGATGACGAAGAGACCGTGGCGCTGATCGCCGGCGGCCACAGCTTCGGCAAGACCCATGGTGCCGGCCCCGCCGACAACGTGGGGCATGAGCCGGAAGCGGCCGGGCTGGAAAGCCAGGGCCTGGGGTGGCACAGCAGTTTCGGCAGCGGCAAGGGTGGCGACACCATCACCAGCGGCCTGGAAGTGACCTGGACGCGCACCCCGGCCAAGTGGAGCCATGACTTCTTCCAGATCCTGTTCGGGCACGAGTGGGAGCTGACGAAGAGCCCGGCCGGTGCCCACCAGTGGGTGGCCAAGAACGCCGAAGCCGTCATTCCCGACGCGCATGACCCGTCGAAGAAGCATCGTCCGACGATGCTGACCACCGACCTTTCGCTGCGCCTCGATCCGATCTACGAGAAGATTTCACGCAGGTTCCTGGCCAATCCGCAGGCGTTCACCGATGCGTTCGCACGGGCCTGGTTCAAGCTGACCCACCGCGACATGGGACCGCGTGCCCGCTATCTCGGCCCGGAAGTGCCGACCGAGCAGTTCATCTGGCAGGACCCGCTGCCGGAGGCACCTAAGACGCCGATCAGCGCCGCTGACATCGACACGCTGAAGCAGAAGATCGGCGACAGCGGCCTGAGCGTGTCCGAACTGGTCTCCACGGCATGGGCGTCGGCCTCTACCTTCCGCGGCTCGGACAAGCGCGGCGGAGCCAATGGTGCCCGCATCCGCCTGGCCCCACAGAAGGACTGGGCCGTGAACCAGCCAACGCAGCTGGCGAAGGTGCTGGGTGCGCTGGAGAAGATCCAGAGCGAATTCAACGGCGGCAGCGCTGCCAAGGTGTCACTGGCCGACCTGATCGTGCTGGCCGGTAATGTGGGCGTGGAGCGTGCGGCGGCCGCCGGCGGTCATGGCGTGAAGGTGCCCTTCCATCCGGGTCGTACGGATGCCAGCCAGGAACAGACCGATGTGGAGTCGTTCGCGGTGCTGGAACCGGTCGCCGATGGGTTCCGCAACTACGTGAAGGGCCGTTACAGCGTTCCGGCCGAGGCGCTGCTGATCGACAAGGCGCAGCTGCTCACGTTGACCGCACCGGAGATGACCGTGCTGGTGGGTGGCCTGCGCGTGCTCGGCGCGAATGTGGACGGCGGTACCGACGGCCTGTTCACCCAGCACCCGGGCACGCTGAGCAACGACTTCTTCGTGAACCTGCTGGACATGGGCACGGAGTGGAAGGCCAAGGGCGACGGCTACGTGGGCAGTGCGCGTAACGGCGGCACGGCGCGCTGGACCGGCAGCCGGGCGGACCTGGTGTTCGGCTCGAACTCGGTGCTGCGTGCGCTGGCCGAGGTGTATGCCAGTTCGGACAGCAAAAAGAAGTGTGTCGAGGACTTCGTGGCGGCGGGGACGAAGGTGATGGAGCGCGACCGGTACGATCTGCAC
>JAEWLO010000163.1 GCA_023457475.1 Pseudomonadota bacterium
GCTCACACCCCCGCAAACCCACCCCGACCCACCTTCGCCAAGCTATCGGTGGCCACGGGCAACCGCAGACCCTGCCGGTAGGGTCGGTTCCCAAACGACTGCCGATAACGGTCTAACGCCCGGTAACGCATGACCGTCGGCGACACCGGCTTCACCCACCGCGCCCCATTTCCCCGAACGCGCTACGATCCCCCTAAACCACTGCCCGGGGACATGCATGGCTGTCGATGTGTTGGGGGTCAACGAACGCGCACCCGGTGAACGCCGTGTGGCACTGACGCCGGAAACGGCGCGCAAACTGACTGCCCTCGGGGCGACGGTCTGGATCGAACCCGGTGCCGGCCTCGGTGCGGGCTTCACCGACCAGGCCTATCTGGATGCCGGTGCCCATATCGCCGACGAGACGCGCGCGGCCCAGGCCGACATCGTGCTCTGCGTGCAGGCCCCCGACACCCCATGGCTGGGCCAGCTCAAGCTCGGTGCTTCCCTCGTTGGGATGCTCCACCCGCAGGCGGATTCCCTGCGCGCGGCCACCATGCAGTCGCGCGGCCTGCAGGTCTTCCCGCTCGAACGCCTTCCACGCACCACGCGCGCGCAGTCGATGGACGTGCTCAGCTCGCAGGCCGGCATGGCCGGTTACAAGGCGACGCTGATCGCCGCGCAGCGGGCTCCGCGTTTCTTCCCGATGTTGACCACGGCGGCCGGCACCATTCGCCCTTCGCGTGTGCTGGTGGTCGGCGCGGGGGTGGCCGGTCTGCAGGCGATTGCCACCGCGCGCCGGTTGGGCGCGCAGGTGGAAGGGTTCGATGTGCGGCCGGAAACGCGGGAACAGATTGAATCGCTGGGCGGGAAGTTCCTTGACCTGGGTGTGAGTGCGGCGGGCGAGGGCGGTTATGCGCGCGCGCTGACCGAGGAGGAGCGCGCCGAGCAGCAGCGGCGACTGGGTGAGCATCTCCGGTTGGTGGATGTGGTGATCTGTACCGCCGCCGTACCGGGGCGGCCTGCGCCGAAGATCATCACCCGCGCGATGGTGGAGGGCATGCGGCCTGGGAGCGTGGTGGTGGATCTTGCGGCGGAGACCGGCGGCAACTGCGAAGCGACCGTGCCGGGTGAGGTGGTGGACGTGGGGGGCGTTCTGGTGGATGGTCCGCTGGATCTCGCCAGCCAGGGTGCGGTGCATGCGAGCGAGATGTATGCGCGCAATCTGTACAACTTCGTTGCGTTGTTCCTGAAGGACGGCGCGGTGGCGTTTGATTGGGACGATGAGCTGCTGGCGAAGACGCGGTGGGTGGCGGGCTAGCCGTAGCGCCGGGCTCTGCCCGGCGCACACATTACCCGCGCATCGTCATCGCAGCGCGGGCTTCGTGCTCCTGCGTTCGCACCTGTTCCTGCGCCTGGGACTGCCCGCGCACCTGATCCAGCTCCGCCAACTGCTGGAACGATTGTTCCGGCGGCGTTGTTACCGCCTGCGCGGTTGGCATGTGCGCACGCCGGTGCGCCGGGTCGTTCAATTCGCCTTCCACCACGAACACGATCTCGCCCGCCGCTACCTTCGTGCCCTTCTGGCTCAGCACGACGTGGTCCACGCGCTCCAGGTTGTGGCTCGCGGCAAGGTGGGTGAGGCTGGCTGCCATGCACGCGCTGTGCGCGTCCCAGGGTTTGTTGAACCTTGCATCCAGCAGCTGCACGCCGGCGACGCATTGCTGATGCAGGGCATGGCGCGGGTGAGAGGGATCGCGGGGGTCCATCATCGGGCCGGCGTCGGTGATCAACTTCGGGCTCTCGATGATGGGGCGATGCTGATTGGGATCGTCGGGATGAAACTCTGTGCGCAGTTGCTGGCGGTGGAGACGAACCTCGCGGGCGTCGTTCAGCGCTTCCAGACGGTCTGGATCGGAGATCGGTACTCTTGTCTGGATCCGCGACTCGATCGGCGCAGGGCCGTACCAGGTGCCACTGTCGGAATGAAACGTGTAGCTCTTGCCGTCGCCCAGCCGGATGCTGTCCGGCGTTGTGTTCGGTGCGGCAGAAGCAGCGGCGACCCGTGCTGCCCCCATGTCCGTGTAGTACGAGGATGCGTTCAGTTCCTGGTCGTTGTAGGCGCGTGCAACGTCATCGCTGGTCCAGAGGAATCGCTTGCTGCCCCAGCCGGTGTTGTCCAGCATGGTGGACCAGACTTTCTCGGCTTCTTGGATGTCGCCGTGTCGGTGCGCGGCTTGGAGCAGTTGGCGCGGTGTCCAGGCATCCGGATTGATCTGTCTGCGTTGGAACGCAAGATCGTGCGCGTCCCGGACGTCGAGAACGGGCAGGTTAAGGGCGAGATCGGGGCGCTGGTTGTCAAAGTACTGCAGCCGAAGAGCGAAATCATTCTCAACAAGCTCGACGCCGAATTCCTGCCAGTCACGCTCGCCGTGAGTGACGCCGTCCCGTAATGCTTGCCTCTGGGCGAAATGGTTGGCAGTCGAACCCGGCGCGTTGTCATTCCGGACCACGCCTAGCGCCAAAAGCCCGTAACCATCGTTCCCTTCCTTCTGCGCGAGATAGTTGAAGTACAACTCGCGATTCCCTTGGCCTGCGTACGCTCCCAGAATGTCAATGTCCTTCTGGTTTAACCCCGCCATCAGTTGGCTTCCCCTTCATTCTTGACCATGAAATCCGACATCATCTGGCGAGCGCGACCATCAATGCGCATCCACTGGTGAAGTCCCTCTCGCGGATATCTGATACGGACGATGAGATCGAGCTCCGGCATCATCAGGATATGGTCGCAGCTTGCCATTCCGTATTCGTCGCTCTTCACCATTTTTCCTTCGCGGTACTCGACGCCGGAACTAGCGACCTCGCGTGCCGTGCATTTGATGACAGTGGTGACCTCATTGCCTGCGTCTTCACTGAGGAACCAGTCGGTATGCCAATCCGCACGCATCACCGGAGCATCCTCCGCATAGCCCTTGGCGCGATAGTGGGCTATGACTTTTGCCATATCCACGTAATAGGGCGTCAGTCCGTTGTCAGGCTCACCTCTGATGCGCGTTTCCAGGGAACCTTCGGGTTTCTCCCTTCTGGAATCCGTGGGCGCGAACTGCTTTCGCATGACTTCTTCCACGGTGGTCCGATCAATGTAGGTGTATTTCACGTACACAGTTCGCACCGAAACGTCCACACTCAAGTTCATCCGCTCGCCCGGTTTGAAGGGCTCCAGTGACGGATACTCCAGCGCCAGCGCGAACAGGCCGTCAAACCAGGGTCCCATCTGAGTCTCGTAGTAGTGCTGGGGAATCTCCAGCAGGTGGGGGCCCAGGCACGCCTGCTTCAATGGCGGCGGGTTCTGGTACGGATCCTGCGGGCCGCGGCTGATGTTGTACGTACACCCTTGCTCGTTGGTCTGGGTTTTGGCGGGCTCTTCCGGTTGGGCGCAGGCCACGAGGGGGAGTGTCATCAGCAGACTGCAGGCCGCTTTTGTGAGGGTCTTCACCAGCGTTGAGGGTCCGTTCCGTAGTGAAGCCACTATGCGTGAAGTACGGCGTCCGATCAAAAGGCGGTTGCGACACCTTGCCCACCGTAGAGCCACGCCCTGCGTGGCTGCTCTTCGTTCCGGGGTCATGGAAGTCTGATGCGTGGCTTCGGTTGTTTCTGAATGTCGGGTGCGGTGTTGTGGTTCTGTTGGGATGCCTTCGCATGCTTGTGCCGCGCTGCGCGCGGTTGCCACGCAGGGCGTGGCACTACGAACTGGTGCGGGCGCAGGTCGATTGCGTCGTTCGCAGGGCGCTTGCCCGGCGTGCTTGTCATCACACATTTGAACATCCGTTGCGCCGGTTTTTTGGCGAAATCCGTGCCGCTTGCGAAATGGCTCCGGTGTCAGGTGTCGATTGCGACGGATTGTTTGATGCAGCGCATCGAAACCGCGAACATGGATCAGCATCGTTGAATGGTTCTGCCGTTCGACCTCATGCAGGCTGGGTCCACGGGCGTAGAAACCCGCTAGACATATCAAATCCTGGCTTAGGTCGGGAGGGCGGCTAATACAACACCCTTCCTTGTGGGAAATACGCCCGCCGGTCTTGGTATGTCTAACGGTTTCTAACCTCCCGACCGTCCCTCATGCCGGTGCTTCCTGCACCGGCGAGGGTTTATCAGCCAGGACGTCGGAGATCACACCATGTCCCTGCATAGTCCGAACTCTCCCGAGTTCCAGTTCTCACCTGATTCACCCAGCCACCCCGGCACTGAGCCGGCTCCTCTCACCCTGCTACGCGAACAATGGTTGCAGGCGTTGTTCCTCACGGCCGGCGCGTCGCTGCACATGGATGCCGGCAAGGACTGCGTGACCTTGTCCGTGACCATTCCGTTGGATTCCGTGGAAAAGCCTTGCACGGCCATGGCACCGAACGTCCCGTCACAGGCAGGCAGGGACGCAGCCAAGCCCTCGAAGGGTGTGTGGCTTCGCCTGAAGGTGCCGCAGGACCTGCGTCGACGATTCAAGGCGGTCGCATGGCGCAGGCAGATACGCCCCTACGATCTGATCCGCATGTTCCTTGAAGAGTTCGCGGAGTCGGGAAGAGTTCCCACTGGCAAGACTGTCGAACGGCGAAGCCGCCTACGTCCATCCACGCCGTCAGCCGGTTGAGCAGAAGGCACCGGCTCTTCCTCATGGCCACCGACGACCTGTCGAGGGCCGGCCGGGGCGGGTTTGCGGGACCGTAGAAAACATGGATGTTTTCTACGAGCCCCCATGGACGGGTTTACGGCGTGTCCCGCAAACCCGCACCGGACGGCCAAGCACGGGTCACCGTTGCGCGTGCGGGTATTCGCCAAAATGCGTGAAGCAGCCACGCAGGGCGTGGCTCTACGGGATCGTTTGCAATCAGGCAATCAGGCAATCAAGGCAAAGGACCCTTGGCAGGATTCGCCTTCAACCACTCCTGCCGCTGCTCCGGTGTCATCTTCCCCCAGCGCTCGCGCAATGCCTCGCGCTGCTCCGGCGTCATGCTGCGCATCTGCGCGAACAACGCCCGTGCCTGCTCCCGCTGCGCCGGGCTCATGTTCTCGAAGCGGTGCCGACCCCGCCGCGCCATCTCGCGCTGCTCCGGCGTCATCGTCTGCCAGCGCTGCCCATGCTGCAGCATCCGCTCGCGCTGCGGCGGGGCCGACCCGTTCCAACGGTCGCGCAGTGGCGCGATCAGCGCCTCCCGCTGCTCCGGCGTCAACTTGTCCCATTCCGGCAACGGCGCGCTCTGTGCCCACGCACCCGCACTGAGCGACAACAGCACCACGGCAAGGATCGATTGCAGTTTCATGGTCACTCCATCGCCAGGTCGGTTGCGGCCAGCCACACATACATGTCTGGATTCTCGTCCAGCAGCCCACCACTGTCATCCACCGCAGCTACCGTCACCGGTGCCGGCGGCGTACCCGGCAGATGGGCGGTGAACGTGTAGCCCAGGCCCAGCGCCAGCACCGCCGAACAGGCCGTGGCCAGCCACCAGCCGTGCGCGCGTACAGCGCGGGCAGGGGCGTGCCGCGCCGCACGCAGCCGGGCCAGCGTCGCCGGCGAAACATGATGCAACGCCTGCGCATGCAGCTGCTGCAGCGCGCGGTCGTCGGAAACGGGGGGAAGGGAACGGCTCACAGTTCAATCTCCAGATGCTGCTGCAGCGCCTGCCGGGCGCGCGAAAGATGGGTTTTGACCGCGCCTTCGCTGCAGCCCATGGCCGCAGCGGTTGTCGCGCCGTCCAGCTGCTCCAGCACGCGCAGCGTGAAGGCCTCGCGCTGCCGGGCAGGCAGGGCGCGCAGGGCCTGCACCAGCTGGCTGTACTGCTCGCGCTGGTCATGTGACTCGGCCGGACCCGGGCCGGTATCCGCCCAGTCGATGTCGTGGTCGCCGACGTCCTCTTTGCTGCTCCAGAACCGCAGCCGGAAACTGCGGCGGCGCTGCAGGTCCACCACGCGGCGGCGCAGAATGCTCCAGAACAATGGCGACCATTCCGCCGCCGGCTTGTCGCGGTAGCCCAGCATGCGCAGCATCGCGTCCTGCACCGCATCCAGCGCGTCGTCGCGCTGGCGCAGGCCGGCTTCGGCGAAGCGGAACGCGCGCGGGCCGATCCCGGCCAGGAACACGTCCAGCGACACCGGCAGGGCGGCATCGGCTTCGAGGGGCGGGGCGGGGAGGGACGGGCTCACCAGCACAGGGTAGCGCTCGCGCGGAGGGATACCGTGAGAACGCACCACGGTGCCGTCGGTTGACAGCTGCCCAGATCGGTTCAGCCCGTGGTTATGATGGGGCACGGGACAACCGCCTGGGAGAAAGACGGCAATGAGCGACGGGTTCGTGGCGTTGTACATCTTCATGCTGGCTGCCATTGCCGGCCATGTGATCATTTCGCGGGTGCCGGTGATCCTGCACACCCCTCTGATGTCCGGGTCCAACTTCATCCACGGCATCGTGCTGATCGGCGCGATGGTGGTGCTCGGCCATGCCCAGACCCCGCTGGAGAAGATCATCGGCTTCATCGCCGTGGTGCTGGGCGCGGGCAATGCCGCCGGCGGCTACGTGGTCACCGAACGGATGCTGGACATGTTCAAGCCGAGTGCCAAGCGCGCCGACCCGGAGAAGACGCCTTGAACATCAGCACCGCGCAGTTCCTGCACTGGGCCGTGCAGACCAGCTACCTGGTGGCGGCCACCCTGTTCCTGCTCGGCCTGCAGCGCATGGCCTCGCCGGTGACCGCCCGCAGCGGGATCCGCTGGGCCGGCCTGGGCATGCTGATTGCCACCGTGGCCACCTTCTTCCTGCCCGACCTGCACAACGTTCCGCTGATCCTGGCGGCAGTGGCGATCGGCACCGGCGTGGCGTGGTGGTCGGCCAAGCGGGTCGCCATCACCGACATGCCGCAGATGGTGGCGCTGTACAACGGCATGGGCGGCGGTTCGGCGGCCGCCATCGGCGCGGTGGAACTGCTGCGCTTCTCCTTCCTGGTCAACCGCGACACCACGCACTGGAGCGCGCAGGCCATCGCCGACCTGGCCGCGCGGCAGCCTTCAGCTACGGTGCTGGCCCTGGCGGTGATTGGTTCGGCGATCGGAGCGGTGTCCCTGTCCGGCTCGGTGATCGCCTGGGCCAAGCTGGATGGTCGGCTGGACCGCCGGGTGACCTTCCCCGGGCAGCAGGCGTTCAATCTGGTCGTGGCGGTGGCCATGGTCGCGCTGGGCGTATGGGCGGCGGTCAGCCTACAGCCGGTGGCGATCATCGCCTTCTTCGTGGTGGCGCTGGCGCTGGGCGTGCTGATGACGCTGCCGATCGGCGGGGCCGACATGCCGGTGGTCATTTCGCTCTACAACGCATTCACCGGGCTGGCGGTGGCGTTTGAAGGCTATGTGCTGGGAAATGAGGCGCTGATTATCGCCGGCATGATGGTCGGTGCAGCTGGCATTCTGCTGACCCGGTTGATGGCCAAGGCGATGAACCGCCCGATCAGTGGCGTGCTGTTCTCCAACTTCGGCGGCGGCGGCGGCGCGGCACAGGAGATTGCCGGCGCGCAGAAGCCGATCGACGCCAGCGACGTGGCGGCGATGCTGGCGTTCGCCGAGCGCGTGGTGATCGTGCCGGGGTACGGCCTGGCCGTGGCCCAGGCCCAGCACAAGATCTGGGAACTGGCGCAGCGCCTGATCGAGCGCGGAGTGAAGGTGAAGTTCGCCATCCACCCGGTGGCTGGGCGCATGCCGGGGCACATGAACGTGCTGCTGGCCGAGGCGGGCGTGCCGTACGACCTGATCGCGGACATGGACGACATCAATCCCGAGTTCCCCACCACCGACGTGGCGCTGGTGATCGGGGCCAACGACGTGGTCAACCCGGTGGCCCGCACCGACCCGGCCAGCCCGATCTATGGCATGCCGATTCTGGACGTGGTGAACGCGCGCAACGTGGTGGTGATCAAGCGCGGCAAGGGAACGGGCTTTGCCGGCATCGAGAATGCGCTGTTCTACGCCGATAACGCGCGGATGCTGTACGGCGACGGGGCGGGGGCGGCGAGCGCCTTGGTCAGCGAACTGAAGGCACTGGACGGTGGGCATTGAGAGTTCGCATGCACCCCGAGGTCCGGCCAACGGCCGAGGGTATGCATCATCGCATGCGCGCTGACGCCCCACGATCCGCTGCGCGGATCGCGGC
>JAEWLO010000164.1 GCA_023457475.1 Pseudomonadota bacterium
CTACCCTTGAAGCTCCAGAAGCGGATGCGGCTGACCATCAACAGCGCCGCCACCAGGGTGACCGCGAGCGCGACGTAACGCAGCTCGTTGCCGTCCCAGCCCAGGTTGCCATCGGCGAAGGCCCAGACGAAAGACATCATCAGGCCGGCGGCAGCCGGGCTGGCCAGCCCGATGAACCAGCGCTTGTCGACCACGGTGACCTGGGTATTGAAGCGGGCCAGACGCAGGGCGGCGCAGGCGGCATACAGGAATGCGACAGCCCAACCGACCCGGCCCAGCACGGGGTCGTCGAATTTCAGCCACGACAGCGACCAGTGGTACATCACCAGCGCCGGGGCCATGCCGAAGCTCACCAGGTCCGCCAGCGAGTCGTACTGCACGCCGAAATCGCTGCTGGTGCCGGTGAGCCGGGCCACGCGGCCGTCCAGGCCGTCCATGACCGCCGCCACGAACACCGCGATGGCAGCGTTGACGAAATCGCCGTTGGCTGCGGCGATGATCGCGTAAAACCCGGCGAACAGGCCGGCGGTGGTGAAGAGGTTGGGCAGCAGGTAGATGCTGCGCGAGCGCGGCGGGGGTTTCATCTGATCCATGCCAGCCAGTTTAGTGGCTGCCGTCGCATTTTGGGCAATGCCCCCCGCACGGGGACGACCGCTGCCGCCGCTGCCGGCCCCGCCCGTCGCCCGCCGGGTTGCCAGCGCCCGCCCGGGGATGCTGCAATCGGGATCTGATCCGTGTCCCCTGGAGTTGCCATGCGTGCCCTGCCCTTCATGTGCTGCCTGCTGCTTGCCAGCGCCTCGGCCAACGCCCAGAACGTCTACAAGTGGAAGGACGCCAACGGCGTGACCCAGTACTCGGAAAAGCCGCCAGCCAGCCAGAAGGCGGAACTGCGCCGGGTCCAGCACAATGATCCGGTCACGGCCGGCGCGAAGCAGGAGGCGGCTCAGGCCGAATCGGCCAACTGCACGACCTCGCGCGCCAACCTGGCGCTGCTGGACGGCGCGGGCGAGGTCATGCACGACACCAACGGCGACGGCACACCCGACACGCCGCTCACGCCCGAACAGCGCAAGACCCAGAAGACGCTGGCCGAGGCCGGCATTCAGGCCTATTGCGCTCCGGCCGCAGGGTAATGCCGCGCCGCGTGTGACCGCGGTACCGACGGACATCCGGCGGCCGGGCTGGCAGAATATCGGTTTCCGCCGTTCAGCGAAGCCGACGATGCGCCTCTCCCAGTTCCACCTGCACACCACCAAGGAAACCCCCAGCGACGCGGAGCTGACCAGCCACCGCCTGATGCTGCGCGCGGGCATGATCCGCAAGCTGGCCTCGGGGCTGTATACCTGGTCGCCGCTGGGCCTGCGCGTGCTGCGCAAGGTCGAACGCATCGTGCGCGAGGAGATGGAGCGCGCCGGCGCGGTGGAGTTCCAGGTACCCACGATCCAGCCGAAAGAACTGTGGGAGGCCACCGGCCGCTGGGAAAAGTTCGGACCGCAGCTGCTGAAGATCAAGGACCGCAAGGAACAGACCTTCTGCTACAGCCCGACCGCGGAAGAAGCGGCCGCCGATTTCGCGCGCCAGGAGCTGTCCAGCTACAAGCAGCTGCCGGTCAATTTCTTCCAGATCCAGACCAAATTCCGCGACGAGATCCGCCCCCGCTTCGGCGTGATGCGCGCGCGCGAATTCCTGATGAAGGACGCCTATTCGTTCCACCTGGATGATGAAAGTCTGGTGCGCGAATACGAAAACATGAAGGCTGCCTACGCACGCGTGTTCACCCGCCTGGGTCTGGACTTCCGCATGGTGCAGGCCGATTCAGGCGCGATCGGCGGAGATGCTTCGCAGGAATTCCATGTCATCGCCGATTCCGGCGAAGACGCACTGGTGTTCTCCACCGGCTCCGACTATGCCGCCAATATGGAAGCGGCTGTGGCCGCCGCGCCCGCTGCACGCGCCGCTGCCGGTGAAGCACTGCGCAAGGTCGAAACCCCCACGCAGAAAACCTGCGAGGCCGTTGCCGAACTGCTGGGTGTGGACCTGTCACGCACCGTGAAGTCGGTGGCGATCATGAGCGAAGCCGGCTTCGTGCTGGCACTGGTACGCGGCGACCACGAGGTCAATGAAATCAAACTGGCCAAGGTCGAAGGCCTGCAGGGCTACCGCATGGCCGGCGAAGCGGAAATCAGCGCGCACCTGGGCAGCGAACCGGGCTTCCTTGGCCCGCTCAACCCGCTCAAGCCGATCCGCATCGTAGCGGATCGCGAGGCGGCCGCGCTGGCCGATTTTGTGGTCGGCGCCAACGAAGCCGGCTTCCATATCGCGGGCGTCAACTGGAGCCGCGACCTGCCGGAACCGGAAGTGGCCGATATCCGGAACGTCAGGGAAGGCGACCGCGCCGCGGACGGCGGCGAGCTGCGCATTGCGCGCGGTATCGAAGTTGGCCATGTCTTCCAGCTCGGCCGCCAGTATGCCCAGGCCCTCAACGCCACCGTGCTGGATGAGAACGGCAAGGCTGCGGTGATGTCGATGGGCTGCTATGGCATCGGCATTTCGCGCATCGTCGCCGCCGCCATCGAACAGAACCACGACGAGGCCGGCATTATCTGGCCGGACGCGATGGCACCGTGGCAGGTGGTGGTATGCGTGATCAATCCCAAGCAGGACGAAAGCGTCAGTGCCGCTGCCGCCGGGCTGCTGGCAGAGCTGCAGGCTGCGGGTCTGGATGCCGCACTGGACGACCGTGGCCTGCGCCCGGGTGCGATGTTTGCCGACATGGAACTGATCGGCGTACCGCACCGCGTGGTGGTGTCCGAGCGCGGCCTGGCTGCCGGCACGTTCGAATACCGGGCCCGCACCTCCAGTGAGGCGGAATCGCTGGATCGCGCATCCCTGATGACGAAATTGGCACATTGATGACGAGGCCGGGGGTAATTCCCCGGCCTTTTGCATTATCCCGCCAAAATGCGTAATGCGGTTCGCTGTGCACGATTCAAACGAGAATGTATGCTGTTGACGACGCCACGGATCGGCGGCCCCCGTCCTTCGTTTGAATTCCGGAGTAGTTGATGAGTATTGACCTGAGTGGTTTGTCCGCACGTGAGCTGGGCACCCTGATCAAGAACGCCAAGAAACAGCAGACCATCGTTGCAAAGCGCCCCGCCGTCACCAAGGTTCGCGCGCAGCTGACCAAGCTGGCCAAGGCCAACGGATACACGGTTGAAGAAGTGTTCGGCACCGCAGCACCGGCCCGCGGCCGCGCTGCCAAGGCCACCAAGGCCGCCCCCGCGAAAAAGGCCGTGCGCAAGCTCGGCAAGGTCGCGCCGAAGTACCGTAATCCCGCCAACACCAAGGAAACCTGGACCGGCCGCGGCAAGCAGCCGCGCTGGCTGGCGGCACACACCGCCAAGGGCAAGAAGCTGGAAGATTTCCTGATCAAGAAGTAATCGCGGTCTTCCACGATTCCTTTCAGACGCCGGCTTGGATGCCGGCGTTTTTTATTGGGTGCGCGGTGAGTGTTTTCGTTTGACACGCATGGCGTGTCAA
>JAEWLO010000165.1 GCA_023457475.1 Pseudomonadota bacterium
AGTCCATGCCGGTGTCGCCGCCGCCCAGCACGACCACGCGCTTGCCGGCCAGTGCCGGCAGCTGCAGCTGGTCTTCCCAGCCCGCGATCGGCCGGCCCTGGGGCTCGCGGCCGGTGACGATGCGCCCGTTCTGCACCAGGAACGGCAGTGCCGGCAGCACCCCGTCGAGGTCCTGGCCGGGCAGGCCGCCGTCGGTGTAGCGGTAGGCACCGGTGCCGACGAAGACGGCGTCGTAGTCCGCCAGAAGAGTGTCCATCTCGATATCGCGGCCGATCTCCACCCCCAGCCGGAACTGCACCCCCATGCCCTCGAGCACGTGGCGGCGGCGGCTGATCACCGCCTTGTCCAGCTTGAAGCTGGGAATGCCGAACTGCAGCAGGCCGCCGATCTGCTCGTAGCGGTCGTACACCACCGCCTGGATGCCTGCGCGGGCGAGGCGGTCGGCGCAGGCCAGGCCGGCCGGGCCGGCCCCGATCACCGCCACCCGCTTGCCGGTGGCTTCCACCGCGCCCAGGTCGGGGGTCCAGCCCGTGGCCAGTGCGGTGTCGACGATGTACTTTTCGACCGCGCCGATGGTGACCGCGCCGAACTCCTCCAGCGTGCAGCTGCCTTCGCACAGGCGGTCCTGCGGACACACCCGGCCGCACACCTCCGGCAGCGGGTTGGTCGAATGGCACAGCGTGGCGGCTTCATGGATGCGGTTTTCCTGCACCAGCTGCAGCCACTGCGGAATCGCGTTGTGCACCGGGCACTTCCAGCTGCAGTAGGGATTGCCGCAGTCCAGGCAGCGGCCGGACTGGTACTGGGCGTCTTCCTTGCCGAACGCGCCGTAAAGCTCGCCCCAGTCGCCGGAGGTGCGCAGCTCCACGGGAATGCGCTGCGGCATGGTCCGGGGCAGGTCGAGGAATTGGAAGGCTTGCTTGCGGCTCATCGTGCGGTGTCCAGGAAGGCCGGGCAAGCCCGGCGCTACATGCATGAAGGGTGGATCAGGCGGCGCGGCGCAGCGATTCGGTCAGCGACTCGATGCTGGCGGCCTTGGGTTTGACCAGCCAGAACTTGCCGACGTAATCGCGGAACTCATCGAGGATCTGCTGCGCCCAGATGCTGCCGGTCAGCTCGCGGTGGCGGCTGATCAGCGTATGCAGGTGCTGGCGGTGGTTCTCGAAGCCTTCGGCCGAAATACGGTGGATGTCGATCAGTTCGTGGTTGTAGCGGTCCACGAAATCACGGTCGATATCCAGCACATAGGCCAGGCCACCGGTGAAGCCGGCCCCGAAGTTCAAGCCCACCTTGCCCAGCACCAGCACGATGCCGTCGGTCATGTACTCGCAGCAGTGGTCGCCGGCCCCTTCGATCACCGCCAGCGCGCCGGAGTTGCGTACGCCGAAGCGCTCGCCGGCACGGCCGGCCGCGAACAGCTCGCCGCCCGTCGCACCGTACAGGCAGGTGTTGCCGATGATCGCGGTATTACGGGCCTCGAAGCGCGCGCCACGCGGGGGGCGCACCACCAGCCGGCCCCCGGCCATGCCCTTGCCGACGTAATCGTTGGCTTCGCCTTCCACTTCCAGATGCAGGCCCCCGACATTGAACGCGCCGAAACTCTGCCCGGCGGTGCCGCGGAAGCGCAGGGTCAGCGGGGCCTCGCTCATGCCCTGGTTGCCGTGCGCGCGGGCGATCGCGCCCGACAGGCGGGTGCCGATCGAGCGGTCCGTGTTGTGGATCTGGAACCGGTGTTCACCGCCCAGCGTGCCGGCGATGGCCGGAGCCAGCAGGCGATCCATCTGCGTGGCCAGGCTGTCGGGTGATTCATACAGGCGCTGCGCGGCGCAATGGCTGCCCGGGAACGACGCCGGCGCAAGCAGCCGGCTCAGGTCCACCTTCACGCCGGGGCGCGGGGCGACCTCGAGCTGCTGCAGCAGGTCGGTGCGGCCGACGATCTCGTCCAGCGAGCGTACCCCCAGGTAGGAGAGCCAGCCGCGCACCTCCTCGGCCAGCAGGCGGAAGAAGTTCTCCACCCGTTCCGGCAGACCGGTGAAGTACTGCGCGCGCAGGCGGTCGTCCTGGGTGGCCACGCCGGTGGCGCAGTTGTTGAGGTGGCAGATGCGCAGGTACTTGCAGCCCAGCACGATCATCGGGGCGGTGCCGAAGCCGAAGCTGTCCGCGCCCAGCAGTGCGGCCTTGATCACGTCCAGCCCGGTCTTCAGGCCGCCGTCGGTCTGCAGCAGAGTGCGTCCGCGCAGGTCGTTGGCTACCAGCGCCTGGTGCGACTCGGCTACGCCCAGTTCCCATGGAACGCCGGCATAGCGGATAGAACTGACCGGGCTGGCCCCGGTGCCGCCGTCATGGCCGGACACGGTGATGAGGTCGGCACCGGCCTTGACCACGCCGGCGGCAATCGTGCCCACGCCCGCGTGCGAGACCAGCTTCACCGACACCAGCGCATCCGGGTTGACCTGCTTGAGGTCGTAGATGAGCTGGGCCAGATCTTCGATGGAGTAGATGTCGTGGTGCGGCGGCGGCGAGATCAGGCCGATGCCGGGTTTGGCGTAGCGCAGCCGCGCGATCAGCTCGTTGACCTTGTGGCCCGGCAGCTGGCCGCCCTCACCGGGCTTGGCTCCCTGCGCGACCTTGATCTGCAGCACTTCGGCGTTGACCAGGTACTCGGCGGTGACACCAAAGCGACCGGACGCCACCTGCTTGATCTTGCTCCGCTTGTTGGTGCCGTAGCGCGCGGGGTCTTCGCCGCCTTCGCCGGAATTGCTGCGCCCGCCCAGCCGGTTCATGGCGATGGCCAGCGCCTCATGCGCCTCGGGCGACAACGCACCCAGGCTGATCGCCGCAGTATCGAAGCGGCGGAACAGATCTTCGGCGGGCGCGACCTCAGCCAGCGGTGTGGGCGAGGGCGCGGCCTTGAGCTGCAGCAGATCACGCAGCGCCGACACCGGGCGGCCGTGCACGGCCTCGCAGTAGCGCTGCCAATCGGCGGCATCGCCGGTACGGGCCGCGCGCTGCAGGGTCATGACCACGTCCGGGTTGTACATGTGGTACTCGCCGCCGTGCACATACTTGAGCAGACCACCGACTTCGGCCGGCAGCAGGTCGTTCCAGGCACGCACGGTGAGTTCGCGGGCTTCGTCGTCCAGGCGCTGGAAGCCGACGCCGGCCACGCGCGAGGCGGTGTCCGGGAAGCACAGGTCCACCACCTCGTCATCCAGGCCGACGATCTCGAACAGCTGCGCGCCGCGGTAACTGGCGACGGTGCAGATGCCCATCTTGGAGATGATCTTCGAAAGCCCCTTGTAGATGCCCTTGCGGTAGCTGCGGCCGATCTGCGACTGTTCGCCGCCCTTCTTCAGCTGCAGGATGCCGCGCCGGCCAAGGTCGAACAGGGTCTGGTAAGCCAGGTACGGATAGACCGCGGTCGCGCCGAAGCCGAGCAGGCACGCCATGTGATGCGGATCGCGCGCGGTGCCGGTTTCCAGGATCAGGTTGACGTCGCAGCGCAGGCCGGCATTCGAGAGGTGGTGATGCACGGCACTGGTGGCCAGCAGGGCATGCACCATCGGCCGGTCGGCGACCGGGTAGCGGTCGCTCAGCAGCAGCATGACGATGCCGTCGCGCGCGGCCTTCTCCACTTCCGCGCAGATCCGTTCGATGCCCGCCTTCAAGCCTTCTTCCAGGCTGTAGGACAGATCGATGAGGCGGTTGCGTTCGGCGTACTGCGGCATCTTCAGCAGCTGGCGCAGCTTGCGCTGGCTGAGCACCGGCGAATTGAGGATGACGTGGTTCACCGTCTCCGCGCCGGCATGGAAGATGTTGGTCTCCTTGCCCAGCTGGGTGGTGAGCGACATCACGCAGTCTTCCCGCAGCGGGTCGATCGGCGGGTTGGTCACCTGCGCGAACGCCTGGCGGAAATAATCGTACAGCGGACGGCTGTGCTGGCTGAGCACCGCCATCGGGGTGTCATCCCCCATCGAGCCGGTGGCTTCCTGCTCGGTTTCGGCCAGGGGCCGCAGTACCTGTTCCACTTCCTCGGTGCTGAGCTGGAACAGCTTGTGATAGCTGCGCAGGGTGCGCTCGTCGAACGGCTCCTCCACCAGCGAGGGATCGATCAGTTCGGTCTGCAGGTAGGTCACGCCCTGCTGCAGCCACTGCTTGTACGGCGCGCGACCGCGGTTGATGCGGTCCACCGCGTCCGAATCGAGCAGGTCGCCGCGCTTGAGGTCGATGGCCACCATTTCGCCGGGGCCGAGCTTGCCCTTGCGCACCACGCGCTCGGTCGGCACTTCCCACACGCCGGCTTCGGAGGCGACCAGGAAGTGGCGGTCGGAGGTCAGCATCCAGCGCGCCGGGCGCAGGCCGTTGCGGTCCAGCGTGCAGGCGGCATAGCGGCCATCGCAGGCGACGATGCCGGCCGGGCCGTCCCACGGCTCGCTGTTCAGGCCGTAGAACTCGTAGAACGCGGCCAGGTCGGCGTCCTTGAACTCCAGCGACTGCGTCGCCGGCGGCACCAGGATGCGCAGCGCCTGGATC